>JAVLCL010000635.1:0-1151 GCA_031580825.1 Halothece sp. Uz-M2-17 | reverse complement strand
TCCTTGTACCGCAAATTGAATGTTCATCAAGCCTACTACCTTTAAAGCAGTTGCGAGTTGCGCCGTTGCTTTACGGATGGTGGCGAGAACCGTCTCAGAAAGAGAAACATAAGGGAGAGAACAGGCAGAATCCCCAGAGTGAATCCCCGCTTGTTCAATGTGTTCCATGATGCCACCGATGACCACATTCCCTTCTTGATCCGCGATCGCGTCCACATCAACTTCAATTGCGTTCTCTAAAAATTTATCAATCAGAATTGGGTGTTCCGGTTCCACTTGTACGGCAAAATTCATGTAATGTTCTAATTCTGCATCAGAATAGACAATTTCCATGGCGCGACCCCCAAGAACATAAGACGGACGCACCACCACCGGATAGCCAATATTTCCGGCAATTATCAGTGCTTCATCATAACTCCGCGCCAGTCCATTGGGCGGTTGATCAATAACTAACTGGCGCAAAATTTGCTCAAACCGTTCTCTGTCTTCAGCAATATCAATGGAATCGGGAGAGGTTCCCCAGATTTGGGTGGGAATGGTATCTTGATGGCGATGGAGATATTCTTCGAGAGAAACGGCAAGTTTTAAGGGTGTTTGTCCCCCAAATTGAATAATAATTCCTCGGGGACGTTCCACCGCAATAATATTAAACACATCTTCTCGCGTTAGGGGTTCAAAATAAAGCCGATCGCTGGTGTCATAATCCGTGGAAACCGTTTCGGGGTTAGAGTTGACCATAATCGTCTCATACCCTGCCTCTCCCAGCGAGAAAGACGCATGACAGCAGCAATAGTCAAACTCAATCCCTTGTCCAATCCGGTTTGGTCCTCCCCCTAAAATCATCACTTTCGGTCTTTCTGAGGGAATCACCTCCGATTCGCCGATTTCATAGGTGGAGTAGTAATAGGGGGTAAAGGCTTCAAATTCTGCTGCACAGGTATCTACCATTTTATAAACGGGGAAGACATTTAATTCCTGTCGTTTATCCGCCACCTCTCCTTCTGTGGTTTTTGTGGCAAAGGCAATTTGCGGGTCACTGAAGCCTAACTGTTTAATTTCCCGCATTTGTTCGCCAGTGATTTGATCTAAGGGGGTTGCTTTTAAGAACTTCTCCCCAGCAATAATCCGTTCCAGATGGCTTAAAAACCACG
>JAVLCL010000637.1:0-1122 GCA_031580825.1 Halothece sp. Uz-M2-17 | reverse complement strand
TCTTCGCCGGGACAGAATTTGGGGTTGCTGAGGAAAATTTACAATCCAGAATTCGCGGTAACCTTTTGATGGCAATTGCCAATAAATTTAATTATTTGTTATTGTCCACAGGAAATAAGTCAGAAATGGCAGTGGGATATTGCACCCTTTATGGTGATATGAATGGAGGATTAGCAGTGATTTCTGATGTTCCTAAAACCCGTGTTTATTCTTTATGTCGATGGCTCAATCGAGACCAAGAAATTATCCCAGAAACGATTATTAATAAAGCCCCTAGTGCTGAACTAAAACCGGATCAAAAAGATGAAGATTCTCTCCCTCCTTATGACATTCTCGACGAAATTTTGCACCGTTTTATTCATAAACATCAATCTCCCAACCAAATTGTTAGTGCTGGATTTTCATCAGAAACAGTGCAAAAAGTCACTAATTTAGTGCGCAAGGCAGAGTTTAAACGTCGTCAAGCCCCCCCAGGGTTAAAAATAACTGATCGTGCTTTTGGTACAGGTTGGCGAATGCCCATTGCCAGTCGAATTATTCACAGTTAAAGCGGAAATTGATAGGGTTTTCATCGTTCTCTCTTGAGAAATAAATCTTTGGATATTAAGTAATTTCCTCATGTTTTTTTGAGAGAAAACTCATTAAACTAAAGGTAATAAAAAACCGATCTGTTTAATGACATTTATCTCCAGTCAACTCTGATCTGAGAATAAATGTTACCCCTTAAACAAGAATCAGGGTTAGAAGCTATATTTTCTCAACCGACAAGTAACAGATTCTAAGCATAGGCTGAGTTGAACTTACGGTTGCCACAGCCAAAACCTGCGCTAGATTGTTCATTCCTTGAGAATTCAAACATGAAAGTAATACGGGTTGACTCGCCTTTAAAACCAGAAATTAAGATTGAAGAGGCTTTATTGGAGATGAAAAGGAGTATGATCAAAGAGGGAGAGCATCTGTATAATCAAACAAGGAAGAGTGTTTCCTCGGTCAAGTCAGTTGCCACCGAGAAATCTCCCCGCTTACCGCAACCACCCACATCGACAGTACAGTCTCAGTATAAAATGGCATCATCTCAACCTACTCATTCTGGCGATAAAGGCGAAAACGTGCAGAACACTC
>JAVLCL010000559.1:0-1975 GCA_031580825.1 Halothece sp. Uz-M2-17 | reverse complement strand
TTTAAAGGAGGAATGATGAACGCTGACACCAGAGAAGAGGTTATCGAAGATTTGCTTCGGGCTTTATGGTCATTTGAGCAGGAATATGACGCAAACCTGATTTTAGACAGAGGACAACTTTACTACATTTTGGGATTTGCTCTTTTACTGATCGATCAATACTCAGAGGAGATGGATTTTTTAATTGAGAATGGCTCTCCTTCAAATTTATTTTTAGAACCCGAAGATATGCAGATCATTAACCGCCGTTTCCCAGAGTGGCCAGAAGAAGGATATGTGTTTGATGTGGTGACAGATTATCGCCAGATGTTGGAAGAGGAAAAGGAGGAATAGTGACCAGCCAAGCCAAACAGCGAAAGATTGAACGCCGAAAACGAGCCGAAAAAATACTCGCCGATCTAAGAGGAGAAAACAATGGGAGAAGCCAAGCGAAGAAAACAGAACGATCCGAATTATGGGACAACGCCCAAGATGCGGAAAACTCAGGAAATGCTTAAGCCACTAAAGAGAAGTGAAGTTGAGGAGCTTACAGAATGCTTAGGGCATCTTCTGGGGCGAGTTCTCACTGATGCCAGTAACTTTATTGGCGACTGCGAAGCGAGTGGGAATTGGGGGATTGATTTAAGTGCCAGATTCCCCTCTTACTGCGCTCTCAAAGAAACCACCGAAAACGCGATCGATTGGTTGGAGGGGGAATAAATGGAAGCCAGAGGATTTTTCTTTGCTGATAAGAGCGAAATCAAGTTTAAGGAGTGGGACACCCGCGAAGGACTTACCCCTATGCACGGGCGGATCGCCACTCTTGGCAAGTGCAGAAACACCCGCAAGCGGGAAAAGCTAATCGCCAAGCTCAATAAAGAGATCGGCGCAAACCTAACTCACAAAAAGCAATATGAGGATTTAATGTGATGCGTCAAGTTAACCCAAAACAAAAACACATCAGAGATCACATTCTAAGTTACTTAGAACTTTTTGAGCCAGCGACCGAACGCGAAATCATTGCCTCTTTTGAGTTTGCAGTTTTCGAGAACACAATTAAAACGACTCTCTATCAACTGGAAGCCAACGGGGAACTGATTTACACACCACGAACACGGACTTTTTTACTACCCAATAATCGGAGGAATAGCGCATGAGTTTTATTCGTACATCGAAAGGCATTATCAACAAAAATCTGATCTCTTATGTGGGCTTCTATAAGCGCAGTAATCAGATCGAAGTCAGCATTCAGGGCGGTTTTTCCTTCCGATTTGAGGGAGAAGAAGCCTTAATGATTCTCCAGTGTTTAGTTCCTTCCGTCGCTGTTGGGAGCAATGGAGTTTATGAAGATTTCATCGCTAATCAGTGCAAGGATATCGCTACTCAAGAAAAAGCGGATTTAGTCGCAAAAAAAGTAATGGGGCAAAGAGCATGAGCATGGAATATGCAGAAGCACGACTCATTTACAAAAAATACTGGGAAGAGCGGGGAATAGAGGCAAAAGAACCCAGCCCCTTTAAGTCTAAACCCACCGAACTAGGTGGTTACGAGCTTCGCGATCACAACGACGAATTTATCTGCATAATTGCAGGTTCTCTCGCAATCCCACTAACAAAATAAAAGGAAACAGGGGGGAAACCCCCTGCACAAACAAAAATGACTAACACCACAGTTACACATTGGAAACCATTTACCAAGCATCCTCAAGCCGACGAAATAATAAAAGGCTTAGAAACTATTCCTGATAGTTGGGCATTAACTCCCGTCATCGAAAAAAGACCTTACCGCGACGGCTGGCAAAACGAACAGCCATTATGTAAGGCTGAACTGTATAATTGCATTCTCAACGGTGAGACTATTTGGAGTGAGAAAAAACAGAAAATTTGGCACGGGTACGCTTCGGGTTATGGACTGCGGTTAGGCGATGTTAGCGATGGCTTAATCGCCCTGGACATCGACGGCGCATCAGTTCAGCAGTTACTCAATGCTATTAGTG
>JAVLCL010000632.1:0-1285 GCA_031580825.1 Halothece sp. Uz-M2-17 | reverse complement strand
GAAATAGAGTCTTTGCTAATGCGATTGAAGCCTCAAAGCAAGAAGTCCAGCAAGGGGGCATGATTAGCCTCGCTCTGCAACGTAAACAAGCATTTCCTCCTCTAGCCATTCAAATGATGAGTATTGGCGAGGAAACAGGGGAACTGGATGCGATGATGATGAAAGTTGCTGATTTTTATGAAGATGAAGTCGAACAAGCCGTAAAAGCACTGACCAGTTTAATTGAACCACTGATGATGGTTGGTGTCGCAACGATGGTCGGTGTCATTCTGTTGTCTATGTATCTTCCCATGTTCAAAATCTTTGACCAACTCGGTTAATCGCTCTTACCCTACTCCCCGGACGAATCATGTTGATTAAACAATCACAATACGAAACACTTCTTGCTGAATATAGTAACCGTCACAGCGCGATCGCGCTTTTGCGTCAATATCGACCCTACTTGGAAATGTTGCCCAGTTTGCGTCGTCCAGACGAAAGTGTAATTACAATTCCCTTACCCTTGCTTCGGTTACGCAGTACAAAATCTGCCAGCGATGGTAGTTTCTCACCACCAAAAGCGGTGGAACTTCCCTGTGATCTAGCCATTCTTACTTGTGATCCCGAATGGAAAATCAAAATGGGAGTTGAAATTATGATCTTTATCCATCGCCCTCAAGAACACTTTTCGGAGTTGCTCCGTCGCTGGCGACAAACCGAAGTTTGGCTAAACCAAGAATATGAATGGGTCATGCCTCCAGGTAAAGAGCATATCTTTAGTGAAGGCACCCAAAAAGCCTATCCTCTGTTTGTCGGGTTTACAGAAACCTCAGACCAAATTTGTCGAGGATTAAAAGGGGCTGGATTACCCTTGCTGATTCAATCCGTCGCTGAACAAACTGAACTGGATCAGGAAGTCCCCTTACAAGTAGAAAATTAAATCATTACGATAAATCGGGAAAAACTTCTTTCACCGCAGGATGAACCAGTTGCTGTTTCTGAACGTTCAATCCTTTGCCTAAAATGGGATTTTTTTCTAGGGCATTTAGACCTTGATCCGCAAGTTGAATCACATAAGGCAACGTGCTATTGTTTAGAGCCTGCGTTGCCGTCCAAGGAACAGCCCCCGGCATATTAGGAACTCCAAAGTGAACCACTCCTTCTTCGGTATAAGTGGGATGGCTATGAGAGGTTGCTCTTAAGGTTTCCACACATCCCCCTTGATCCACAGCAACATCAACAATAACACTTCCAGTACGCATTTTTTGCACCAGTTCTCGCGTCACCAACTTGGGGGCGCGTTTTC
>JAVLCL010000640.1:0-1077 GCA_031580825.1 Halothece sp. Uz-M2-17 | reverse complement strand
GTTCCGAAATCGGTTGTTGATTAAACTCAATCGTCCCGCGATCGCGCAACAATAAATTACATAAAATATTAATTGTCGTTGTTTTCCCGGCACCATTGGGTCCTAATAACCCATAAACTTCCTCTGGATAGGCAGTTAACGAGAGATTCCGCAACACCTCTCGCGATCCATACGCCTTACATAACCCCTCAATCTTCAGCACCGGTTACAGTCTCCTTTCCCGACGTAGCATTCCCTGATAAGACAACCAACCCCCAACCATCATCAACGGCGTAAACACTACTAGAAAGCCTAAATGAGATTGTAAATCACTGAGAGTTTCATCTTCTGCCCAAAGTCCTAATAACGCCTCATTCATGTGATAAATGGGGTTAAATGCTGCAATCTTAAGCAAACTTTCAGGAAACAGAGAAGCAGGGAGAAATGTTCCCCCTAAAATAAGTAAGGGAACCCCAAATGCAGCCACAAGCGCATTGACATCTTCGGTTCGACGCGCCAACTGAGTCCCTAAAATGAAACCGAGACCGACATAAGCCGAAATACTCATTAAAATAACCAATAACCCCAAGAATAAATGCTGTTCAACGCGAACCCCGAGAAATGCACCAACACAATAGACTAATAGACCCTGACCAATGCCAATACAAGCATGGGCAACAAAAATGCCTAGAAAGTAGGATAAGCCACTCAAAGGCGAGAGAAAGAGACGTTTCAAGGTATGTTGTTCTCTCTCCGCCACCACCGTCGCCACGCTTCCCCCCAAGCAACTAAAAAAAAGGGCTGCCCCCACTAGGGTTACCGGCGCAGCATTGGTAAACGCTTCTGCGGTTGATAAATTCGCGCGATCGGCCAAAATTACGCCATTAAGCAGCAAAATTGTAATGGGGAAGATGCCCCAAAAAATCAAGCTACGTCGTCGTCGTCCTAATTCTAATAAAATGCGCTGGGCAACTGCTATCGTCTCGCGCCAATATTTCATTGTGTGAGGAATTATCGCTTCTGTTTTTTTATGGATCAACGTCAATCATCTAACTTTCCCTTTCTTTCGTCAATTTCCCGTCGCAGACTCCTACAACT
>JAVLCL010000638.1:0-1090 GCA_031580825.1 Halothece sp. Uz-M2-17 | reverse complement strand
GAGTATGTCAAGTTACAGCAATATTTAAACTTTGACCAAGAAGGAGATACTCGCTATGAATTAGTGAACGGGGAATTAGTACCAATGGCGCAACCCACAGGAGAACATGGGGCAATTTGTGAATTTTTATATGATCAATTTCGGGATGAAATTGCACGTTTAGAACAAAATGGGACGGCTAAATTAATGATGATCGCCATCCAGTCGCCTCGCGGTGGGCGTTGGGAAACAGCACGGATTCCTGATTTGATGATTTTAGACCAATCGCAATGGGAAGCCATGCGCGATCGTCCGCAGGACGCTGGCAAAGCCAATCGCGCAGCAATAATTTATCTCAACGAACCACCACCGTTACTGGTTGTAGAAGTGGTTTCGCCATCGACACGCAACACTGATTATCGCGCTAAACGAGTGGAATACAATGTCCTGAATATTCCTGAATACTGGGTGGTTGATAGTCAAGAACAAAAAGTGACCGTTTTTCAATCCATTGATCAATTATATGAGGGAGAAGAATTTGTCGGAGGAGATAACATTATTTCTTCTCTGTTTCCAAACTTAAATTGCTCCGTGCAACAGATATTCAACCCTTCAAAATAAACTTTTCTAACGCTTCGACTACCCCATCCGCTTCCACATCCGGTGCAACCCAATCTGCTTGTGCTTTTACTTCTTCTGGTGCATCTCCCATCGCCACCCCAATGGCTGCATACTGTAACATTTCGAGATCATTAAAATTATCACCGATCGCGATCGTGTTTTTTGCTTCTAACTTTAATACATCTTCTACCAGATAACGCACGGCTTTGCCTTTACTCGCACCCGGATGACAGGCTTCAAAAAAGTAAGGATTGGATTGAGTTAAATATAACTGGTCTCGGGAATAGTGTTGTTGCAGTGTCGAAAGCAAGGTTTTTGTCACTTCTGGTTGATTACTCATGGCGAGAACTTTTGTCGGCGGTTCATCTAGAATATTTCGTAAGTCTCCCACTGCATTGGCTTCAATACGACTGCGTTCAATATAGACTCGGGTATCTTCCGTTACTTCCCGCACATATAACTGATCGTTGAGATAAAAATGGACATCAAG
>JAVLCL010000630.1:0-1292 GCA_031580825.1 Halothece sp. Uz-M2-17 | reverse complement strand
CGACTGGGAAAAGATTCGAGAAACCGCAGCGAAAAAACAATTCTTTCTCGATTCAGACGCAGACTTATCAGAATTACTCTTTACCCCTGGCTTTTCTACCTCGGAACAAGCGAATGAACTCTCGGGAAGAGGAACCGGCTTAGATGTGGTGCGTAATCAGATTCATGCTGTGGGGGGAACCGTGAGTTTAACTTCACAGCGCGATCGCGGAACCACTTTTACCTTACAACTTCCTCTTAATATCGCCACCGCCAGACTTTTAATCTGTGAAGTAGGAGGACGTTTTTATTCCCTCCTCGCGCAAAAAGTGCATCGGATGTTACTTCCCAAACCTGAACAAATCGAGAATCAACTTTTACAGTGGGAGGAAGAAGGAGAACCGCAACTACTTCCCATTCTTCCCCTCAATCAAGTGATACATCAAGAAGAGACTTTCTCTTTCCCGCAAAATAACATCCCCTTAACCCCCTTCCCCCTTGAACCCAAAAACACCGTTAATCCCTTACTTTTAATTCAAACTAGAGGGGAACTGTTATGTTTACAAGTGGATCGGATTTTAGTGGAACAAGAATTAGTCATTAAAACCTTACCTTCGGGTCCCCCGCTTCCCGATTATGTACAAGGTTACACTGTCTTAGCCGATGGAAGTCTATCGCTGGTGGTCGATCCCGAAGCAATTATGACAGAGACAGTAGAAGCGCAAACTGTTTCTCACGCACCGGTTAAACAACTTTCTCCCGCACCCGCAGACACCACAGACGCATCCCCAGTTAAGGAGACAAAACATATAACCGTCTTAGTGATTGAAGATTCGATTGTGCAACGGCGGAGTATGGTGGAAACCTTAGAAACTGCGGGTTATCCCGTGTTACAAGCCGGAGATGGCAAAAGCGCGATCGCGCTGTTACATAAACATCCCGAAGTGAAGGTAATCCTCTGTGATATTGAAATGCCCCAAATGAATGGCTTTGAGTTTCTCGGCTACTGTCGGCAACGCGAAGAATTATCCCAAATTCCTGTTATCATGCTCACCTCTCGTAGTGGAGAAAAACACCGTAACCTCGCGTCACAACTCGGAGCAAAAGTCTATTTAACTAAACCTTGCAGCGATCGCGCCTTACTAGAAACGGTAGCAAACTATGAATCCTAAAACTGAAATTGGTATCACCCCCAAAACCGAAGAAACCGCCCTCCGCGCCATGATTTTCGCGGTTCAAGACCGTTGGTTTGCGCTTCCGGTGGGTGCAGTCTTAAAAGTCTCTTTGTGTCCTCCCATTAAAAATAACTTAGAT
>JAVLCL010000636.1:0-1146 GCA_031580825.1 Halothece sp. Uz-M2-17 | reverse complement strand
TCGGAAGTTCCAATAACGGAATTAAATCACAGACTGCACTGGCTAATTCAGAATTTGGGCAGTTAATCCGAAAAGTTCCCCAACGGCGATTGACTTTACAATTTCCTAAGATTTTTAATTGTTGGGATTCAGATTTATTTTCTCGATAATAATTCCAAATTAATCGCGTTAGTTGCGGATATCGCTTCATAGTTCCCTTCAATCTTTTACCTAAAAAATATTCATTCTCTGCTGCTTTGTCTTCATTTAACCGAAATGATTTTCTAATTTGTGAGGTTTGTAAGAAGATTTAATGAGAGTTTGCAAATAGTAACGTTTGAGGAATACGCTAAATTAACTGATATCAGGAGAACAGTCAGGATTCTTTCGAGAGTGTTCATGTAACAATTGTGTAAAGGGGAAGACAAAAAAACAGTTTTCTGATACCAAAGAAACAGAGAGAGCAAGCCCGATCTGCTCAATTAGCAATAGGAATCAGCTATAATAGCTCTCCAGATTAAGAGATTTTAAGGAAATTCAACAATGAGTATGCACCCCAATTTAGAAACAGCATTTCAACGTCAAGATGTGCTGAAAGTGATCAGTGGGTTAAATAATTTTGATCGCGCGAAAGTCTCTCAAGTGATTAGAGCAGCTAGTGCTGGTGGCGCAACCTTTGTCGATATTGCTGCTGATGCTGAGTTAGTGAAAATGGCAAAGGAAATTAGTTCGCTTCCCGTTTGTGTGTCTGCGGTTGATCCGGAAGCGTTTGTTCCTTGCGTAGAAGCAGGGGCGGATCTCATTGAAATTGGAAACTTTGATGCCTTTTATGCCCAAGGGCGACGCTTTGAAGCGGAAGAAGTTTTAGCGTTAACTCAACAAACTCGTCAATTGCTTCCTCATGTTACTCTTTCGGTTACTGTTCCCCATATTCTTGCTTTAGATGAACAGGTTGAACTTGCCATGCAGTTAGAGGAAGCAGGGGCTGATATGATTCAAACCGAAGGCGGAACCAGCAGCAATCCTACTCATAGCGGAACGTTGGGATTAATTGAAAAAGCAACACCGACGCTTGCTGCTGCTTCTAGTATTTCGCAAGCAGTTTCTGTACCGGTGTTATGTGCCTCTGGTTTATCTAGTGTTACCGTTCCCATGGCGATCGCGGCG
>JAVLCL010000624.1:0-1403 GCA_031580825.1 Halothece sp. Uz-M2-17 | reverse complement strand
CAGTGGAAGTTGTGATTGCTGAAACTGAACAAGGACGAGGGATTATGGGCGTTGTCGATGGATTTTTCCTCAAAGGGCGAGAAACCGATAAAGATGTCAACACACGCCACAGTTTATTACGCCAAATCGGGTACAAGCTCTAGAAACTATTTTGATACGAGTTTTTAACCAATACTAAGGAGACAAGTCCATGAATTGGAAACCCATTAAACTGATCCTAATTGCACTTTTTTCGACACTTTTTATTCTCAGTTCAGGAATTGCAACTGCTGATAATGAGGACGTAACAGAAGTGGTGAAAATTGGAACAGATGTTACAGTTACTCAAGAGCAGGTTTTAACCGAAGCAGTTGCCATTGGGGGTTCGGTGACAATTTTAGAAGGGGCGCGAGTAACCCAAGATGTCACTGCAATTGGTGGTGATGTGATTCTGAAACCGAATTCTCAAGTAGGAGGAAATGCTGTCGCGATCGCGGGCAATATTGTTAAATCAGAAAGCGCGATCGTCAATGGGGATGAAGTGGAAATTCTAAGCGGAGCAACGGCACTGGTTCAACGATTAGGACTATTTGGTACACTTTATTTGGGCAGTGTCATCTTTAATGTTGTCTCCATTCTGGTCATTATTGCCTTTGGCATTTTCTTATTGTTGTTGCTCCCTGGACATTTGTGTACAGTTTCCCAAACCATGAGTCAACATCCGTTTAAAAGTGCGATGTGGGGTTTAGGAGCAATCATTTTAGTGGCTCTTGTTACAGCATTGATTGGCGGAAGCATCTTGGGCTTTTTATTCATTCCTATAATTAATTTAGCCTTAGCCGTAACAGGCTTGCTGGGTTGTGTCACCACAGGTTTATGGGTTGGTCAACAGACACCAGTGGGTAAAGGAAATACTAAGATCAAACCTTTTCTTCTAGGAATGCTCATTTTAGGGATCATTAGCATTATTCCCATTGCGGGTGGGTTGATTGTTTTAATGGTCACACTCTTTGGATTTGGTGCTGTGTTACTATCGCGAATAGGAACGGTATTACCTGAATCAATTGGTAAACGGTTCGATCAGCTAGAAGGAACGCCATCTTCTTCAGAAGTTTAAAAGAAAATCTTAGGCATCATGGAAATAGAAGCGTCTCTCTTCAATAGCAGAGGTGAATAATGATGCAAAAAAAGTTAAACAGTTAAAGTTAGGTCTTTTAATCACATCATTGGTCGGAATCGCTCTCACCATACCAACACCAGCCTCAGCAACACCAACTGAGCTAACCCAAAAACTGGAAAAACTGAAAACCTCGGAACAACGCTGGCTAGAGGTGGATCTCTCTGAACAAATGTTAACTGCTTGGCAGGGAGGAACAACAAACTACAGTACGATTGTTTCTACCGGAAAAGTCGATACCCCAACT
>JAVLCL010000623.1:0-1409 GCA_031580825.1 Halothece sp. Uz-M2-17 | reverse complement strand
CTTCTTTCTCGTCTAAGTCCCGGTAATACGGCGGGTTCAGGAGCGAGGACTTTCTTCAGCTGTTATTCGGGGATGGCAGGTGGCACGGGGACAGGTTTTAGGAGTGATCGATGCTGATCTGCAACACCCAACAGACATATTGCCGAAACTCTTGGCAAAAATTGAGCAAGGCGCTGACCTAGCTGTTGCAAGTCGCCACATGGAAGGCGGTGGCGTTAGTCAATGGAATATTGTCCGGCGTTTTTTATCTCGGGGGGCGCAGCTTTTAGGATTATTAGTATTACCTCAGGTAGTAGGACGCGTTTCTGACCCCTTGAGCGGTTACTTCCTAGTACGTCGTGAGGCGATTGCGGGACCAACGCTGAACCCAATTGGTTACAAAATTTTAATTGAAGTGTTGGGTCGAGGCAGCATTAAACAAATTTCTGAAGTTGGCTATGTCTTTCAGGAACGACAAGAGGGTGAGAGTAAAGTCACTTGGAAGCAGTATGTGGAATATCTACTTCACTTGTTGCGGTTACGCTCACAGAGACAGTTTGGTGGTTTAATCCGACAACTGCGTTTTCCGATCGGCCGGTTCATTCGGTTTGGACTGGTGGGACTCAGTGGCGTATTTGTTGATATGGCTGTATTTTACTTACTCAGTGATCCGACTTCATTGGGTTGGGGACTCACTCGCAGTAAAATCATTGCTGCAGAAACAGCGATTATCAATAATTTCTTATGGAATGATTGCTGGACTTTTAGAGATATCGCAAGTCGTCAAAAAGGGTGGCGTAAACGGTTGAAGCGACTGGCTAAATTTAACTTGATTTGCTTGGCTGGTCTGATTTTGAATGTTCTTATCTTGAATGTGCTGTTTAATCTCTTAGGAGTCAATCGCTACGTTGCTAATCTCATTGCTATTGCAATGGTTACCCTCTGGAATTTCTGGGTCAATCTGAAGTTGAGTTGGCGAGTGACTGATGCCAAGTAGAGGTTTTCAAGTCAGTTCTTGAAGCAATCTCTGAGTTTTTCATCAAGACTAATCAAAGCATGTTCTCAGATCTTATTTATAAGTTAATTAGGAAAAAATACAAAGGATGAGTTACATTTCAAGCCATTTTAAGTTAAACCAATTACTGATTTTGTTCGTTGCTGTTGCGATCTGGTTATGGATTGGTTTTGATGGTCGGTTGCATTGGGATGAGCCAAGTTACCTTTATACAGCCACTTATGTTTCTTGGCAACAGATTCTTTATGAGGGATTTGAACCAAGTGGAATCACAGGTTTTAATGTTTCACGCCTAGCACACTTAGCAATTATCAAGTGTATTGCTGCAATAACCGGTCCAGGACCGATCTTAATAGGCACAGTAATCATTCTCTACCTTGCTTTCCTACTTGGATTTGCTACTATTGGATACTTT
>JAVLCL010000610.1:0-1652 GCA_031580825.1 Halothece sp. Uz-M2-17 | reverse complement strand
CTCCTTCCATCCGTTCCCATAATTCCCGAGAAACCAGTGATACTTCGTAGGTTCGCTCCATAGTTTTTCGGACTTGATACCATTGGGTTTCTTCGCACTGGCGACACCAAAATGCTTCTACCCATTGATCGGTACGCACAGCAGTGCGTGTAGAAAGCACAAGCGTTGCTGTTTTTTTGGTCATCCCTTGTTCTCGTAACTGTTCTGGACGGTCAGCGTAGATAGGATATTTTTGGCTCACGCTATCGAGATAGCAACCATGTTGCGGACAGTAGATTGCCCGCCGTTTGGAACGCTTCCGATTTCGGTCACACCTTCTCCCCATTGCCACCTCCTTCTGCGTCCAAACAGAATGATAAGGCTACGAGGGAGGGACTGAGATCATAAACGACCATCAAAGCCCAACTCCTTCTTTGTAAGAGAACGCTTAATTCTATTTTGACTAGCTCTAACCTTAGCTTGATTATTGGTTTAGGTCAAGATATAACTCTATTTTTTATGCTGAACATTTCACTAACCTCAGTTTACAAATTTAATTTTCAAGTGATGTTTTTATAGAGACTTCATCAATAAGAAAAAACACTTAAATATTTGTACGCAAAATAATATCAAACGAATTTTAATCGGGTTTTTATAGTTAAAAATACTGATTAGCAATCAATCACTGAAAGATCAAAATAATAAATTCAGGCGATCACAATCATATCAATTTCGATTACAATAAAATTGCCTAATTTAACTCAACGGATTTAATCAGAAAATGAGTAAAATATCTATCATTACTCAGTTCTATCCGCCTGATCATGCTGCAACTGGACAGTTAGTTGAAGAACTAGCACAACAACTTAGCTACCAAAAGATCGAAATTAAAATTATTACAGGTCAACCGGCATATGGGGAAACTAAACCTACTATTGCTTCTCCACGAGAAAAACAAGAGTTGATAACGGTACGCCGGTCTTTAACGTCTCGAATTTTTCCGAAGTGGCTGCGCGGACGAATCATAAATGGGTTACTTTTTTGTTTTTATTCGGCACTCAGGCTCTTAAAGCCAGATTATCGTGGCGATGTTTTATTATTAACAACCGAACCCCCTTATCTTTTGTTAGTGGGTTATTTAGGAAAGGTATTTTTAAACATTCCTTATGTTTGCTTACTGTATGATCTCTACCCAGATGTTGCTATCAACTTAAATGTTCTCTCGGATCAGCACTGGCTCAGTAGTTTTTGGAATTGGCTTAACCTAAAAATCTGGCATCAGGCGAAAGGGATTATTGTCCTTAGCACAACCATGAAAGAACGCATTGTCTCGAAAGATCCGACATTAGCGGATAAGGTTACCGTAATTCACAGTTGGTGTGATCCCGATTATATTACCCCAAAACCAAAAACGGATAATGACTTTGCCATTCAACATGAATTAGTGAAACCATTTACAATTCTCTATTCTGGAAATATGGGGCGTTGCCATGATATGGAAACCATAATGGGAACAGCTTGGGAACTAAGAGAAGAGTCGATGCAATTTGTTTTTATTGGTGGTGGAGCTAAATATGATGATTGCTATAATCGGTTAATCCAAGAATGGGGATTAAAGAATTGTTTATTTTTACCCTTTCAACCCAAAAAAAATTTACCCAATTCTTTAACGG
>JAVLCL010000563.1:0-1957 GCA_031580825.1 Halothece sp. Uz-M2-17 | reverse complement strand
GGTCAAAATTGTCGCTAGCTTTGGTAATATCTCAGCATCAGGGGGCGTATATGTAGGGATGGGAGCAGAAAAAATTGTCGCCAACCCTGGGACAATTACAGGAAGCATCGGTGTAATTCTACGAGGGAACAATTTAGAGCGACTCCTCGACAAAGTAGGGGTCTCTTTTAAGGTCATTAAATCGGGTCCTTATAAAGATATTTTGTCTTTTGATCGTGAACTCACAGACGAGGAAAAGCACATCTTGCAAGCTCTTATTGATACTAGCTACCATCAGTTTGTGCGTACTGTTGCCCAAGCCCGTAATCTCACTGTAGAAGCTGTCCAAAGTTTTGCTGATGGGCGGATTTTTACCGGTGAACAAGCCCAAGAGTTAGGGGTCGTTGATCGCCTTGGAAGTGAAGAAGATGCAAGGCGTTGGCTTGCCGAACTTGTTGATTTAGACCCAGATAAAGCGAAATGTGTCACCATTGGAGAAAATAAATCTCCCTTGCAGCGATTGTTACCCAGTCGGAATCAAAGTGATACAAATCTTACCTGGAAAACGGCAAGGGATTGGCTAGAATTTGAACTAGCGACCAACGGACAACCGTTATGGCTTTACCGCCCTTAAAATGGGGGGAAACCACTTAAAAGATCAAACTCAAGCAAAAAAGGGAGGAAACTTCGTGGTGGAGTGGAAAGTGCGAGCAATTCGTGGGGCAACAACAGCTTCAGCAAATACCGTAGAAGCGATCCGAGAAGCAGTCACCGAACTGCTCGACGAACTAGAAGCTCGAAATCACCTCGATCCGAGTGACATCATTAGTGCGGTCTTCACCACAACCCGTGACTTAGATGCAACTTTTCCCGCAAGTATTGCACGAGAACGACCAAATTGGGATAATGTAGCCCTGCTGGATGTGCAACAAATGCACGTTGAAGGCAGTTTATCTCGTTGTATTCGCTTTTTAATTCATGTGAATACAGCAAACCCGAATTGGGAAATTGTTCACCCCTATCTGCGTCAGGCTCAAGATTTACGCCCAGATTGGAATTTAGCGCAGATGGGATCTTAAAAACCCGCGCGATCACTCGTTTATTAAACGCATGATAAAAATGGATTGGAATACTCTAGCAGAGAAAGCTCTCGCTGGAGACTGTCTCACCCGAGAAGAAGCTCACGGAGTCTTAACCGCTCCCAATGAAGAATTATTGTCACAGTTAACGGCTGCTTATCGTGTTCGTTATCATTACTGGGAAAATCGAGTGCGGTTGCACTTTTTGTTAAATGCGCAAAGTGGCTTGTGTCCAGAAGATTGCCATTATTGTTCCCAGTCAAAAATTTCCACGGCTGAAATTGAAAAATATCCTCTGTTAGCAAAAGAAAAGATTCTGGATGCAGCAGCCCAAGCAGCAGAATTAAAAGCGGGAACGTTTTGTTTAGTGACATCAGGACGGACTCCCACGGAATCTCTCCTGAGTAAAGTTTGTGAAGCAGTAACCGCGATTAAAACCCAACATGATCTCAAAGTTTGTGCTTGTGTCGGTTTGTTAGATGAAACCCAAGCCCAACGGCTCGCTGATGCTGGGGTTGATCGGGTAAATCATAACCTCAATACCTCAGAAAATTATCATGAGGCAATTTGTTCGACCCATACGTTTCGCGATCGCGTAACAACTGTGAATCATGTCCATGAAGCGGGAATGACCACCTGTTCCGGGGGCATTATTGGCATGGGAGAGTCAAATGATGATATTATTGATCTAGCTCTCTCCCTCCGAGCTTTAAATATCACTAGCATTCCTGTGAATTTTTTAATTCCGATTCCAGGAACCCCCTTTTCCGAAACCCAAACGTCCAACTTAACCCCACAATTTTGTTTGCGAGTGCTGTGTTTATATCGTTTTCTATTGCCAGAACGAGAAATTCGCATTGCCGGCGGTCGAGAAGTGCATTTACGCTCCCTGCAGCCCT
>JAVLCL010000634.1:0-1175 GCA_031580825.1 Halothece sp. Uz-M2-17 | reverse complement strand
TCAACCAGATCTGTTACCTAGTACGACTAAATTCAATTCTTTAAATGCTTCCCAGGGACAAGAAGGGCTAATAGAAATTAAGGCGGAAATTGAATTGCTTTCTCAAGATTTGAATAATATACAAGAAAGCATTGATCTATTTTCAATGGAGTTGAGCAAAGCACTTAATCAACCGGTTCAATTAAATGTGGATATCATTCCTTATCAGCAATTTAATAGTCAAAGTCAACCCGACTATTCGTTTAAGAAGCAAAATTGAAGGAGTTCACTGGGAATCAATAAGTGTTTGAGATTAGACTACTCTGACCCGAGCAAAAAAGAAATTTTGAAGCGTTTTTCCTTTCAATCCTTTTCCTGATTTATGTTTGCAGAATTATTTATGATACTTGATCATCTGTCAATAAAATTATGAGCAATAATATTGGAACGACTGATTTTACCTCCCAAACTCCACCCTCTCGTCGTCGCATCGCTTCTGCTTTTCGCCGTTGGGGCTGGGTAGGGCTTTGGAGCCAACTGATCTTAGGTTTCATTCCAGTTATCTTGGTGAGCTTCCAATTGTTTTTTTCCTCAAAGTCTCAACTGAGAGGGGGGTTAGATTCTGTAAACATTTTGAGCTTTGTTGATCTACTCACTCTGTTCTTTACCATTTACTGGTGTTTTCGTTACACGCGATTAGGTATCCAACTGGAAGATTCAAAGCAATATCCAAGCCAAGCCAAGGTGATTCGAGAAGTGTGGATTGGCATCATTGCCAATATCGGAGTCATCTTCCTCGCCGTTTTGATCGGTATCGGTACTGTGGGAGGATTGCTTTATGTCGTGCTGTCGCTGCCACAAGGGGGAGCAGCAATTTTACAGCCTACCCCAGGCGGAAAAATGATTAGCCCAGGACCGATCATAGTACCGATGGATATGCTGGGTTTGCTCGCTTTGATGAGCGTTATTTTAGCTGGCTTGTTGGGTCTCATTGTTAGCCTGTGGTTAATGCACCGCGCCAGTACCCGATCCAAATAGCTAAAGTTCAAAAAAAGATAAGTAGGTCAGCGTTATCCTTTCATTGCTCCTTACAGAGGGTGAACTGAACTCGATTTACCTTTCTGAGGGGCTTTTGCTTTCATTGACAAACCGTAAAATAGTGCTATTTTAATGTGCTGACCTACTTAATTGCACCT
>JAVLCL010000639.1:0-1081 GCA_031580825.1 Halothece sp. Uz-M2-17 | reverse complement strand
GGGTTCTGAGCCATCCGAATTATAAATGCGCATGGTGTAATTACTGTCGCCTTGGGGAGGAAGGGCAAAAATTACGCCATCAGCACCAATTCCAAAGTGGCGATCGCAGAGTTTCATCGCTTGTTCAGCAGTTAGACAAGGTGTATCTTCATGACGGTTGTCAATCAAAATAAAATCATTGCCAAGTCCATGATATTTGGTAAAGTTGATTTTCATAGTGCATTTAATGAGGGGCTACGATGACAGAATTTGATACCGGTTTACCGAGTACCCGCATGGTACAAAATTTAATTAAAGAAGAGAAAGATGTGGAAATCAAACTTCTCAGTGAAGATTTAATTGTTGGTAGAGTGCTTTGGCAAGACCAACATTGTTTATGTTTAGTGGATCATTATGACCAATCTACCCTAGTTTGGCGACAATCAGTCGCTTATCTTAAGCCAAAATCATAATGCATACAAATGATCTAGCTCTCCTTTTTCCGGGAGAGCAGTAGATGCGGTACTTAATCCTTTATAGTAGATTCAAAGATCAATGATTAGTGAGGAGAATAGTCATCATGGGTTGGCAAATTCAAGGGTATAGCATTTTACTCGGTTTGTTGACACTCACGCTTCCTGCTGAAGCATTAGAAGTCAAAATTAATCCGGATAATCCGCAACTTGGAGATACAGTATCGGTTATGATCGAAACCGATCTCAATGACGACAAGCCACAAGTCACTTGGGGAAATGAAAATTATCCTGTTTTTGCTGTTGGAAACAATCAATATCGGGCTTTAATTCCCACAACCCCTTTAGATGATTCAGGGAAAGTTCCTTTAACAATTCGGGGTGAACAGACAACGAGAAATTTTTTAGTTTGGTTGCGCGATCGCGCATTTCCCACGCAACGGATATGGCTATCTGGAAGTAGTAATAGTCCAGCAACAGAATTAGAACTCAATCGCGTCGCCGAATTCAAAAAACTGGTCACTCCCCAACAGTATTGGAATGGAACCTTTATCCGCCCCAATCAAGGACGAGTTTCGACGATTTTTGGAGTCCGTCGTTATTATAATGGAGAGTTTGCAGAAAACTAT
>JAVLCL010000584.1:0-1801 GCA_031580825.1 Halothece sp. Uz-M2-17 | reverse complement strand
ACATTATTTAACTTCAACTGATGAGTTAATAAAGGAATCACGCCTTCCTTTTGCCCTAATAAATTTTTCTCAGTTTCTAAAGTTTTCAACTCGTGAACGACAACATCTAAAGCATTACTGCTAAAACGTACTTTATTCAAGCTGTTCATCATTTTGTTGAGTGAGGGAATGACCCGAAATGCCGTGGCAGCAAAGAGAGAAATGGTGGGTAAAACTTCTGTTATTCCTGTTCCCTGTAAGAGGGTGACTAAAATAATACTTAATAAAGCAAAAACTGCCAAGGTTTCAAAATAGAGTCGAGGCAACTGTTGAATCATCTGTACTAATTCTAAAGACCGCACAAACTCTTTACGATGATTACGATGCTGATGTAAAAAAAATAGTTCTCGCCCTAATACTTTCGTTTCTTTGACTCCCCCTAAACCTTGGTTAATATGCTGAATGACTTGTCCAGAATGATATTGTCGCTTTTTTCCGGCTTCTGATAGTTTCTCTCGAAATACGCGATAAAGTATGATTCCAGCGATGGCTAAGCCACTGGTTGCCACTAAAGAAGGAAGCGGTTGCAGTGTAATGAGTAGAACCACTAGCCCTGTAACCACCGTTAATTCTGTAATGAACATGACTAAAGGAATCAGCACTTGCATAAAAAGCTGATTAATTTCCTGAGTTAGATTCCGAATTAAAATTGCCGAATTTTTCTGTAAGTGGAAATGATAAGGCGCGCCTAAATAGCTTTGGAATAATTGATCAGAAACTTTAATTTGCTTATTAAAAACAAACCGATACTGGATATAGTACATTCCAGTCAGGTAGCTATTTTTAATAACATAAATAACTAAATAAATTAAGCACAGAATGACTAAAAACTGACTCTGCGACGGACTCCCTAACAAATTATAAATTCCATTTAGGATCGGTTGCTCTTGAATTAAGTCTGGCTTGCTAATAAAAGAAATAAAAGGAACAACAAACCCCACTCCTAACATTTCTAAGCAACTGCCAATTAACAAAAGGCAAAATAAGGCAACCACTTGCATTTTGTCACGGCGACTCAAGAGATAAGAGAGGTTTTTTAAAACATTCAACATTAACTGAGATCTGAGCTAAATCTGTGTTTCCAGCCTACCCCACTCTCACCCTACAGCGATCAAACTCTAGCTACAATGCGGAGATGAAGTGACATCTCCCGTCGCTAATTGCTAACGCAATATAGCGCGGGCTTCCCATCAACTCCACCTATTGGTTCGGATACTCGATGGGCTTTACTACTAGCGGAATGCCCCACCGCCAAATTCTTTATATTTATGCTGGCATTCAAGTCCCTATCAGCTTCAAATCCGCAGGACTGGCAATAATGCCATCTATCGCTTAGTTCTTTCTTGACTGTTCTTCCACAGTTAGAGCAAGTTTGGCTCGTGCCGTTGGGATTCACTGCTACGCTCATTAATCCAGCATTTTCGGCTTTGACTTTGAGAATAGAGAGAAACTGCCCCCAACCGGCATCATGAACCGATTTACTTAATCGTGTCCGAGACAGTGCTTTGATGTTTAAGTCTTCATGGGCAACAATGTCATATTGATCTAGCAAACGCTTGACCACCTTAAAGTGGAAGTCTTTTCTAGTATCAGCAACCTTCTTATGTTGTTTGGCCAGTTTCTTAACTGCCTTCTTTCGTTTGTTGCTCCCTTTATTCTTGCGAGATACCACCTTCTGGAGAACCTTAAACCGTTTTTCAGCCTTACGGTAATGCTGAGGAATTGGTACTACTTCGCCGTCACTAGTTGTCAGAAAATCATT
>JAVLCL010000641.1:0-1075 GCA_031580825.1 Halothece sp. Uz-M2-17 | reverse complement strand
GTAGTAAGCGTAAGGTTAAAATAATAAAAGCAGTCATCACGTTCACTCTACAATTGACAATAGAAATTGAATTTGAATTCAGCGCTTAATTAATCTTACATCCAACTCAATTTCTTGATTATCTTTCAAATTATAATACTAGTCAATATTCTTAAAATAGAGAATTGGTTTAACTTTTATAGGGATCATGTTCTGTTAATAACCGTTCTAACTTTGCTTCATCAACACGGTTAATAATGCGTTTGGAATCTTCTATATCTCGCACAGTTTTCGATAAACTAATCGTCGAACCAACCGAGAAAAATAAACCCATACCCAAATATCCTTTAATCCAATTATTAACAGGTAAATAAATAATTCCTAGTGAAGTCAAACTAATCGCCAGTAGAAAAGAAATCCAAGTTTGCGCGATCCAAGCCTTAGTATGAGAAATGGGTGCTTGATAATTTTTGTTATCCATAACGAGTTTCTCTTAATTCAACTTGCATTTATTTTCGTAATCTTTGTTATGAAGCCACAATGAGAATTCACAACCGCAGCGTAAGAAGTGGCAATTTAGTGAAGGAGGGTGAAGTAAGGTGAAGTAAAATTAGGAGGAAAAGCAAAGTGATGGATACTACAGAATTAGAATCGTGGCTGTGTGAGGAAGAACAAGAAGCATTAATTAATCACTTGGGAAGGCGAGTGGGATTAACTCGGGTTCGTGCAGAATGTTTTGTTCGTTTGTGGATTTATTTAACTGTAAAAGAAAAACAGAAACATAATCCTAACTTGCAACCCCCTTTAATGGAATTACTGGATACTTCGACGACAGTTAGTTGTACCCATCGCGAAGCAGCCACCCTATTTTATAGCGATAAAGAAAAAGGCAGCGATCGCGCAGCAGGGATGATGTTAGACCAGTTAGCTGCTTTAGGTTTAATTGAAAAATCCTTTGATGGGAATACGACTAACCTCAAAATTAAGGTTACACCGGAACTCAGCCCACAAAAGCAGACAGTTGAACCACAAACGCTTATTATTGATCAATTTGATCCCCGCAGTGACGCGATTCCCGTTGCAACCTTACTCGCCC
>JAVLCL010000643.1:0-1050 GCA_031580825.1 Halothece sp. Uz-M2-17 | reverse complement strand
TCGCAAAAGCGTCCGATCGAAAGAATTTTGAGCCGTTCTGTCTTGACTGAAGGACGAGTTTGTTCCCCTTGAAAGCGCTTTAAGTCCAGACCGTGATAAGACAAATAAATGGGAGTCGAGGACGTGGAAATTGACGCTAAATAGCGACGGTTGTAGTCTGTGCAAGTGAGAACAAATTCAGCACTTTTCATCCCGCGATCGAGCGCGATCGGGTCGGTCAAATAAATATCTTTAGCATGAGCGGTTATACTGTAAGCAATGCCACTTAATTGATGGGCTATTTCTGCGGTTGCTGTGGGGATATTGGCAAAGTGAACATGAAGATGAGCAATCCCTAACTCGGGTAAAATTGTCGCTAAGTATGCCCCTTGCAAAAATTCATTGAGACGTTTTTTCTCGGGACGATCAATATAGAATCGCAATTGCTCTAAACACCGTTCGGGATCCGATTGTTGCCAGGCTAAATAGTTTTCTAGGAGTGCGGTTTCTTCTGCTTGATCATAGTCGGGTAAGAGAGACGGAACATAAGTGACTGGCGCTTGCAGTTCACTGACTTGAGGGTGATAATCAGTGTCTTGAGGTTTTCTTAAAGAGAAAATGTGTAAAGCAATGCCCTGTCGCTCTAATTCCAGCATTTCGTTGAGAATAAACGTTTCTGACAGTTTGGGAAACGTTTTTAATAAGTAACCAATCACGGGAGGTTTCTGACTCATAGCAATTATGTTTCCAAGAAAAGCAATAAACTAAACCGTCTAAACGGCAACAGAGTGAAGCCGATGGTCAAAGTGATAATCTTGATTCAATAGTCTGAGCAAAGCCTCAGTAATGCGAGGCAACGCTTTAAAATCAAGAGAATACTGAGCCGTCAAGCCGTGGGAAGCAGAAAGTTCTTTCGCCATCGCTTGTGCTAGTCGCAGTGGCGTTAACTGCTGAGGATGAAGGACGCTCAATAGCCCAAGTTCCCCTAAGCGTTGGGCGCGAATCCATTGTTCTGCTACCGGTTCCATCCGAGGCACAACAACCGCTCGCTTTTGTAAGGAGAGAATTTCG
>JAVLCL010000642.1:0-1058 GCA_031580825.1 Halothece sp. Uz-M2-17 | reverse complement strand
TACATCATCAGGAAGATCTGCCACCCACTGCTGAAACCACGCTAACTCCGCGTTTAGGGAGAAAACCCCAATTTTCCATTTAAAAGTCCGTTCTCCTTGCTGATAGGAAGATTGCCAACTTTTTAAAACGGTTTCTCCTGCGGGTAAAAGCACACTTAAGGATAAGGTTTGCTGCGAACTTGTCTCCAGAGAAAAACCCGCTAACGCCGTTTCAAATCCAAACTGACAAGCGGGAAACTTGTCTGGAATTTGAGCAATTTCGGTTTCAGTAATCCCTTGGGAATATTGAGAACAAAACGCCAGGGCTTGTTGAAAAGTTTCGGAACCAAACCTTGGAAGTGGTGCAATTTCGCCCTCACTTCTCTTTCCTGTTGCATCTTGCAACGTAATCATAATCCCTTTGCGAATTTTCCAGACACCGGAACTGGTTCTGAAAGGACGACGAAACGGTCGTTTGTAGGGGATAAAACTTAATTGATAATTAATAACTCATCAATGATAATTGAATGTATTGTTTATTTTAACTGCTTACGGAGAGGAAAACAGAATGTATAACCCAGACAGTGCCATTGAAGCCATCCAAGCCCGAGAAATCTTAGATTCTCGGGGACGACCGACGGTGGAAGCCCAAGTGCAGTTAGCCAGTGGCGCGATGGGGTTAGCACAGGTCCCCAGCGGTGCATCCACAGGCAGTTTTGAAGCCCATGAGTTACGAGACGGGGAACAACGCTACGGCGGAAAAGGGGTTCTCAAAGCGGTGGCGAATATTGAAAATGAACTCGTTCCGGCTTTAACCGATTTAGATGCCCTCGATCAAATTTTAATTGACCAAGTGATGCGGGAGAAAGATGGGTCAGACAATAAATCGAATCTTGGCGCAAATGCCCTTTTAGCAGTTTCCCTTGCGACTGCTAAAGCAGCAGCCGACCATTTAATGCTTCCGCTGTATCGCTACCTTGGGGGACCGATGGCAAATATTTTACCGGTTCCCTTTATGAATGTGATTAACGGCGGGGAACACGCTTCTAACAATGTCGATTTTCAAGAATTCATGATTG
>JAVLCL010000645.1:0-1007 GCA_031580825.1 Halothece sp. Uz-M2-17 | reverse complement strand
CGATCAAATGCTGGACTTAAACTTAAAAGGGAGTTTTTATACCTCTCAAGCAGCAGCAGAAGTCATGCGCAAGCAAAAATCAGGGCAAATTTGTAATGTTATTGGTATTTTAGGAAAACACCCAATGGCAATGGGAAGTGCTTACTGTGCCTCTAAATTTGGTGCTGTCGGCTTTAGTAAATGTCTTGCGGAAGAATTAAAACGCTATGGGGTAAAAATGACCTTATTCTACTTTGGTGGCGTAAATACCCCCTTCTGGGATCAAGCCGGATTAAAAGTCGATCGCGAAAAAATGCTAAGTCCTGACACGGCAGCACAAGCAATTTTATTTGCCTTGCAAGCAGAACCAAATGCAGTTCCCACAGAAATAAACATCCAACCTGATAATCATTTATTTTTCTAGGAAAAACTGTATCCTATCCGGAGGGAGATCAAAAAAACTGAGGCTTCACATCAATGCAGATTGATCAGATTCACTTTTATGTGGACAATGCTTCCCAGTGGCGCGATTGGTTTCTTACTCAGATGGGCTTTGAAGCGATCGCGTCTGGAAACAGCGACCCCAATACTCTTCTAGAAGTGGTGAAAAGTGGGCAAGCAGAATTTTTATTATACTCCGCAGAAAATGACAAAAGCCCAGTTGCAGACTATTTAAAACATCACCCTCTGGGAGTGGCAGCAGTTACCTTTGCAGTTTCCCAACTCGAACCATATCTCTTCCAACAGCTAGACTCTGATGTTACCCTACTGCAACCCTTACAAACGATCAAAACAGAAACAGGTTGCTTAAAATGGTGTCAAATTTTGGGCATCACAGGATTAATTCACACCCTAGTTGAACGGAAAGGCGAAACCCCCTTATTACCTTCGCTTCCTCACTGGGTTAACAAGTCTCCAGCCACACCAGGACGAGGAAAGTATTTTCAGGGCATTGATCATCTCGTGCTGAATGTTCCTCAAGGAAAATTAACACCAACCGTTGAATGGTATGAACAGACCTTTGGGTG
>JAVLCL010000631.1:0-1290 GCA_031580825.1 Halothece sp. Uz-M2-17 | reverse complement strand
CTTTGATCCCGAAGGGTGCTTAATCGTTCCTTACCCTTAACCGTTAATTCTCGTTGTTCAGACAGTTCATGATCAAGCTCATTTACGGTTTCTAAATAAGTTTTTGTAAACGGATGAGACGTAATCCCTTTTAAGGGATCATAATGTTCAACAAGGGCTGGAACATAGTGTAAGTAAAAATCCCGCATCGGGATATAAGTTAAGTTAAAAAAAGAAATGAGTAAACTAAGAAGAGCAAAAATTGCAGTTGCTTTTTCCCACCAAGCGGTAGTGCGTTCCATAGCTCTAGAGATACTTTTTCATCAGTGTGTTGTCAAAAAAATTGATATAGTATAGTCCGGTTGGTTCAAATGTAAGGAAATATGGCTTTCTCTCAGGTTACCGTGCAAGTTCCCGCAACCACTGCTAACCTCGGACCGGGGTTTGATTGTTTGGGCGTGGCTTTAACCCTTCAAAATCAATTTCAGTTTACTCTACAACCTACAGGGGCTTCTCCAATAGAAATTAGAGTTCAGGGGGAAGAAGCAGCAAGGGTGAGTAATAATCCAGATAATTTAATCTATCAGGCGTTTCGTCAATTTTACGAGGATTTTGGTGAAACTGCACCACGGGTTAAAATTGAGATTGACTTAGGGGTTCCTTTATCCCGAGGCTTAGGAAGTTCAGCCACAGCAATTGTTGGGGGCTTACTTGCAGCGAATGCCTTGGCGGGATCGCCTGTGGAAGACCAAGATTTATTACAACGCGCGATCGCGCTGGAAGGTCATCCTGATAATATTGTCCCAGCGTTTCTTGGGGGTTGTCGTTTGGCGGTTCCCACCGATAAGGCTTGGGAAATTGCTGACATTCCTTGGTCAGAAAAACTCGTCCCAGTTGTTGCCATTCCTAACTTTGAACTCTCGACACAAGAAGCGCGATCCGTTTTACCCTCACAGTTTTCTCGTGATGTTGCGATTTTTAATGCGTCTCACTTGGGGTTATTGATCCGCGCGATCGAAACGGGACGCGGAGACTGGTTACGCATTGGAATGCAAGACCAACTCCATCAACCTTATCGTCAACAACTGATTTCAGGCTATTCGGATGTAGAAACAGCAGCGTTGTGCGCAGGGGCGTATGGAGTCGCGATTAGTGGCGCCGGTCCCACTCTCCTCGCAATTACCAGTATGGGTCAGGCTGCAACTGTAGCCCAAGAAATGCAAACGGCTTGGCAAAAAGCAGGGGTGACAGCAAAAGCCCAAGTTTTACAAGTCAACACTACAGGTGCAACCTTTCAGCGACAGTGACCAG
>JAVLCL010000626.1:0-1375 GCA_031580825.1 Halothece sp. Uz-M2-17 | reverse complement strand
TTTGATAAAGGACGTAAAATAACTCTGGCTGGTGCGCCTTCTACGCCAGCAAGTTTCATCGGTAAACAGATGAGTTCATATTCTCCTGCACTCACATTGGCAAGATTCAGACTTTCTATGACCGTTACTTCTGCTTTGAGAAGATTCAGATGGGTTTCGGGACCATCATGGAAACGCTGCACTGACATATAATCAACTCCGACCAACCGAATCCCCTGATCTGCAATCCATTGTGCTGCTTGTGCAGTTAACGCGACAAAGTTTTCATCAAAAGTATGATTTGCTTGTTCCCAGAGTTGAGAATTGCGAGTGCGGAATAATAGTCGTTTTGTATCCGCAGATAGTGCTAAGTTTTCTAAAACGTCAACTGTGATGGTTTCGACATCGGAGACATCAACCACAGTCGCTGCACCCATTAAAATGTCTAACGGCATTTGCTCCACAGTATAACCAGAAGAAACAAAATGAAACGGAGCATCGACATGAGTTCCCGTGTGAACGTTGAGACTGATATTAGTATCGTTAGCAATATCACCGTTTTCGATGTCTAGCAACCGTTGAAAACTGACTTTGGGCGCACCTGGCCAAACGGGTAAGTCGGGGGAAAGGGGAACGGAGACATCTATGTATTCATTCAAGGGTTTTCTCCTTAGTTAGGAAATGTTTTCCAGAGAATGTTCTGATTTAGGATGATCGTAGTCAATCATACGCTGACGCTTTTCTCGGTTAATCGGTTTTTGAGCGCGATCGAGCCCTCTCGGATAATAAAACGTCTGCTTGAGTTGTTTGGTGAGGGGACTGGTCTGGGAAAATCCCTGATAACTCCCCCAAAACTGCATTAACCTAAAGGTGGGGATGCTAATTACATTTTGCCCAAAAATACCATCCCGCCAAGCATGATAATAATCATTAATGGCATTGGTGGCAAAGAGGCGAATGAAATCCCAGAAGTTGAGCGATTCTTGGGGAAAAATTTGTTTCAGCGCGATCGCTTCTCGACGGTAACGGTTACAAATTTTTCGAGGGGTTTCGTTGTGAACATGAATAATTTCTGCGTCTGCAATATAAGCAATCTGATAGCCCAGTTGCGTGACTTTTTTCGCCCAGTCTAGATCTTCTAAACCTGTTAGGCTTTCATCATAGGGAAATTGTTCCCATAAGCAACGGCGGATCGCTGCATTGGCGTTATTACAGAAAGGATTCGTTTGCTGCGGATTGGAAGTTTCTGGAAACCACTTGGCAAAGACTTGGTGTTCGGAATACTTAGTGGTTCCATTCCCTCTTTGTTTCCCATAAGTTAGGGCAATATTAGGGTCATTAAAAGGCGCGATCAGCTTTTCTAGCCAATCTTTATAAACGGGGTAAACATGACCAC
>JAVLCL010000629.1:0-1328 GCA_031580825.1 Halothece sp. Uz-M2-17 | reverse complement strand
GGAACAATATCATCAAGATGGAAACCCCTTCTTAGAAGCCCTCTATCAACGCCTCAGTAATCATCCTGGCATTGAACTGGTTACGGTTTCCGAATTTTTAGAACAATACCCACCCACAGCAACTTTACCCAGCAATCAACTCCATAGCGGATCATGGGTGGATGGCGACTTAACGACTTGGATCGGTGATCCGGTAAAAAACCGGGCTTGGGATTTACTCAATGCAGCCAGAGAAACCCTTGCTAAACATCCGGAAGCGACAGAGGAAGCCTGGGAAGCCCTTTATGCAGCAGAAGGATCGGATTGGTTTTGGTGGTTTGGAGAAGGACATTCCTCGAATCAAGATGCCATTTTTGATCAACTGTTTCGCAATCATCTCTCGAAGATTTATCAAGCCTTAAATCTTCCGATTCCTGATAACTTAAAATGCCCTTTAGAGTCTCATCAACGGAAAAAATCGCATCCGCCTTTGAGTTTTATTCACCCCTTTGTTGATGGCATTGCGGATGAACAAGATTGGGATAAAGCGGGACGCATTGATATTGCAACCAGTGGCGCGATGCACCATAATAGCGATGTTAAACGGGTGTGGTACGGCTTAGATCATCTCAATTTCTATTTCCGATTTGACTTTAAAAAAGGCGGACAACCGGGGACGAATTTACCGCCAGAATTACATTTATTTTGGTTCTATCCAGGGGTGACTTTATTAAACAGTCCGCTTCCTTTACAGAATGTTCCGCAACATCCTCCGCTGAATTATTTATATCATCATCATTTGGGGATTCATTTAGTGGAAGAAATTGTTTGGTTAGAAGAAGCTACCGAAAATCATCGTTGGTTTGGTCGGCGGACAAGAGCAAAATTTTATTTCAATGATTGTTTAGAATTGGCGATTCCTTGGGAAGATTTAGGAATGTCTCCTGATATTTTTCTGAATATTATTGCGGTATTCAGCGATCGCGCTCAATTTCGGAGTTATCTTCCAGAACAAGAGTTTATCGTTTTGCAAATTCCTTAGATGATTATGATTTATTTTTTTATAAACCACAGAGTCACAGAGGGACACAGAGAATTGTTTACTCGAATGTTTGAGTTGGTTGAAGAGAGGAGGTAATTGGTATGATGACAAGGGTCAATGGATCAATGGGGCGCCGTACAAGATTTTACTCTGCGTCGATGAGTCACCTGAACGCTTAACGGATGGTGAGCGACGCATGTCTCTGCCGTTTGTTGAATTTCGAAGTTATTTTCTGAAAGAGAGGCTTCGTTCGGCACTGTTTAATCATCAACCAAATGTGCCTGACCTAAACCTTGTGCATACTACT
>JAVLCL010000633.1:0-1232 GCA_031580825.1 Halothece sp. Uz-M2-17 | reverse complement strand
TCTGCACAAGGTACACAGACGCAACAAGAGATGACACGGGTTGTTCCTTCTCCTACGATGACCGCTCAGATGTGTGGTCAAACCCGCCCTGGACATTTTGAAGGGGTGGCAACGGTGATCACAAAGCTGTTTAATATTATCCAACCCACTCGGGCTTATTTTGGAGAAAAAGACGCACAACAGTTAGCGATTATTCGCCGTTTAGTGACTGACTTAAATTTTCCCGTGGAAATTATGAGTTGTCCGATTGTTCGGGAAACCTCAGGGCTGGCTTATAGCTCTCGCAATCAATATTTAAGCGCAGAAGAGAAAGAACAGGCGCGAGGGTTATCTCAAGGTTTACAACGGGCAAAACAGGCGTTTCAAAAAGAAAATATCCGCACGGCGGAAAGATTGTTGTCATTTCTGCAAGAAACTATTTCTCCGTCTCAGTTGGATTATACGGCTCTGGTTGACCCTGATACCTTACAACCGTTAACAAAAGTCGAAAAGAAAGCCTTACTTGCCTTAGCCGTTTATGTGGGAAAGACGCGATTGATTGATAATATTATCTTGCGCGATCGCGCTCCGATTATTGCTATTGATGGTCCAGCTGGGGCAGGAAAATCAACCGTTACCCGACAAGTTGCCTATCAGTTAGGGTTATTGCATCTAGATACAGGCGCGATGTATCGTGGCTTAACTTGGTTAGTCCTCAACTCGGAATTGGCTTTGGATGATGAAGCGGGAATTGCAGAGTTAGTCTCGCAAGCGGATTTACAACTGGTTCTTAGCAGCGATCCGGATATTCCGGTAAAAGTGAGTGTGAATGGGAAAGATGTCACCCAAGCCATTCGCAGTCCTTTAGTCACTCGAAATGTTTCTGCGATTTCGGCACAAAAAGCTGTACGGGATAAATTACTGCAACAACAACGTCAATGGGGTGAGCAAGGGGGACTGGTGGCAGAAGGGCGTGATATTGGGACTCATGTCTTTCCCAATGCAGAATTGAAAATCTTTTTAACCGCTTCTGTGGGAGAACGAGCCCGACGGCGACAACAGGAACTGGCGCGTCAAGGTGAAGAAAATATTGATTTTGAGCAGTTGCAAAAAGAAATTCAAGAGAGAGATAATTATGATAGTGATCGCGCGATCGCGCCTCTGAGAAAAGCACCCGATGCCATTGAATTGGTCACCGATGACTTAACCATTGAAGAAGTGATTGCCAAAATTATTCACCTTTATCGCGATCG
>JAVLCL010000627.1:0-1362 GCA_031580825.1 Halothece sp. Uz-M2-17 | reverse complement strand
CCTCAAGATATTGTCGTTAATGGTCGTTATCAGTTAGCCGGATATTCCACCAGCGAGCGCGTTATCTTTGAGAAAAATCCCTTTTATTGGGAAAAAGATGACCAAGGAAATCAATTGCCTTATATTGATCGTGTCATTTGGCAGATTGTAGAAAATCAAGATACAGCCTTATTACAATTTCGATCAGGTGGGTTAGATTCGATTGGCGTTACCCCTGACTATTTCTCCTTATTAAAAAAAGAAGAAGACCGAGGAAACTTTACCATTTATAATGGTGGTCCTCAATACGGAACAACTTTTATTGGCTTTAACTTAAATACAGGAACTCGCAATGGTAAACCCTTAGTTGATCCGATAAAATCACGTTGGTTTAATAGTCTGGAATTTAGAAAAGCAGTGGCGTATGGAATCAACCGCCAACAGATGATTAATAATTTGTTTCGAGGCTTAGGAGAACTGCAAAATTCTCCAATTTCGGTGCAATCTCCTTATTACGAGGAAGAGGTAAAAAGCTATGGTTACGATCCAGAAAAAGCAAAACAATTACTCTTAGATGCTGGCTTCCAATATAATAACGAAGGAAAATTATTAGACGAGGATGGAAACCAAGTTCGCTTTACCTTAATTACTAATGCAGGGAATAAAAGTAGAGAAGCAATGGGGGCGCAAATCAAACAAGATTTAGCTAAAATCGGAATCACCGTTGACTTTACACCGATTCAGTTTAATGTCTTAGTAGATAAACTTTCTAATTCTCTCGATTGGGAATGTCATTTATTAGGCTTTACCGGCGGGAATGAACCCCATTTTGGGATTAATTTATGGCGGACGGATGGCAATTTACATACCTTTAATCAATCCGCGCGACAGGGAACAACACCTGTAGAAAATCGAAAAGTGAGAGAATGGGAAAAAGAGATTGAAGCCCTTTATATTGAAGCATCGAGAGAGTTAGATGAAAGTAAACGAAAAGAACTTTACGCTGAAGCCCAAGATATTGTACAGGAACATTTACCTTATATTTATTTAGTGAATCCTCTATCTTTAGCTGCGGTGCGCGATCGCGTTCAAGGAGTCGAATATTCTGCACTCGGTGGAACATTCTGGAATATTGAAGAGTTAAGAATTAGTCAGGAATAATTAATGGAATCGCAAGCATTAAATACGCTTTTAAATGCTGTGGCTAGAGGAGATATTTCCCCAGAAACGGCACAAGAAAAACTGAAAAATCTGGCTTTTGAACCCATCGCTGATTTTGCGAAAGTTGATCATCATCGGGCGTTGCGAACAGGGTTTCCAGAAGTGATTTGGGGACCGGGGAAAACGCCAGATCAAATTGCACAAATTATGATAAAGATGCGG
>JAVLCL010000628.1:0-1357 GCA_031580825.1 Halothece sp. Uz-M2-17 | reverse complement strand
CGGGTTACTCGGATTGGTAATGGCAACAATTCCTAAAACAATTAAAGTAGCAACCGTGGTTCGACGAGCCGTTTTTCGCCCATAAATCGCTTGCACAATTCTTCCGCCATCGAGTTGACCGGCAGGCATTAAATTTAGGGCAGTAATCACCAGCCCTAACCAACCAATAACCGTTAAAGGATGAACGTCCACCACAGATTCCTGCAACTGCGATCCTAAAACCACCTTGGCAAGAGAACCCACTAAAATTGAGCCTTGAAAGAACTGAGTTGGAACTTGAAACAAACTTCCGGGTTGGGACAAAATTAAACCCACAACTAACATCAGGAATGATACCAGCCCCCCCACTGCTGGACCGGCTAAGGCAAGTTCAAATAAAACCGTTCGTGACGGGAGTAAAGACTCAATGCGAGTAATTCCGCCAAAAGAACCAATTTGTAAACTGGGAATAAAAAAGGGTAAGCTCAAACGAACACCATAGCGTTGAGCAATGATGCGATGACCCACTTCATGAGCACCGAGAATAATCGCAAGTCCTACTGCAAAGGGGACAGCTTCTTGTAATCGTTCCCAATTTGTAAATAAATCAAATCCTAACAAAAGGCTAAAGGCTTCTACCGCAGTTAGGGCTGTTGCCACCATCAAGATAATTGCTAGAATTTGTTGGCTCGTGGTGCTGGGTTTAGGATCATTGGTACTTGGTAAAACAATGACAACGGGTTTGTTTTCAGGACCTTCCACTAAAAATAAACGATACTTTTCCCCCAAAGCGGTCTGTAACTTTTGTGAGAGTTGTGTATAAACTTGTTCTGGGTCGGCGCGTAAGTTTCCTTTAAAAATTGCACCATCTTGATAAGGAATCGTTTCGGTACTGAAAAAGGTATCAATACCAAATAAACCTTGAATTGTTTTTAAGTCTTCTTCTGGAATCGGAGGTTTGGTTGCCCCAGCGGTTGTTTCTGAATCGGCTTGTGGTTCTTGGTCTGAGTTTTCTTGAGCAAAAGACTGTTGTTCTCGTAAGCGTTCATTGGCTTGCTGGCGCAGCATGACATCCTGACCCGCAGCCCGCAAACGACTCCCTAAATAAATATAAATGCCAGTGGAAGTTAATAACAACAGTAAAACTCCCACCAAATTTAAATAGATTCCTGCTGCAAATAAGCCGAAAAATAGTAACCACGGAGCCATCAAGACAACAGACTGTAACCAAGACAGAATACCAATTTTGCCATAGGGTCGAGCGCGGTTGAATCCCCAAATGAGGACAGCGACTGCGATTAATATAATTGCGCCAGTGGCGAGAGTTTCTGAGTTATTAAACATTATTCGTTACAAATGATTTGTTACTTGCGATTCG
>JAVLCL010000625.1:0-1382 GCA_031580825.1 Halothece sp. Uz-M2-17 | reverse complement strand
TGTAACGGGAAGATCGATAATCAATACTGCGTCGTGTTCCTGGAGGAACTTTTCCGCCAACATATTTCCCCGTTAACGTTCCTCCCCCCAAAGGAGAATAAGCGAGTAAGCCACACTTTTCTCGCACAGCAATTTCCGATAAGCCCACTTCAAATTTGCGATTGAGGAGATTATAAGGATTTTGAATACTGGCGATACGGGGAAGGCTATATTTTTCCGCGAGTCGAAGATAAGTCATGACTCCCCAAGGGCATTCATTAGATAAACCGATCGCGCGGATTTTTCCAGCATCAATCAATTCTCCTAAAATCGTCAAAATTTCGTGCATTTTTTCTTCTTCATTGGGAGGAAGTTCATCTGCTGCATCAGCAAAGCCTAGTTTGCCAAAGCGATTTGTAGGACGATCAGGCCAGTGCAGTTGGTAGAGGTCAATACAATCGGTTTTAAGGCGTTTGAGGCTATTTTCGAGGGCTTCTGTAATGTTTTTACGGTCTAACTGGTTCTCTCCCCCCCGAATCCAATCCATGGTACTTTTGCCAGCCACTTTACTCGCTAGAACCACGCGATCGCGCTGTTTGCGACTTTGAAACCATTCGCCAATAATTTCTTCTGTACGTCCATAGGTTTCTGCTTTTGGGGGAATCGAATACAGTTCTGCGGTATCAAAAAAATTAATCCCTTGTTCTAGGGCATAATCCATCTGTGCAAAACCTTCTTCTTGGGTGTTTTGTTCGCCCCAAGTCATGGTTCCTAAGCAGATCAGACTTACTTGTAGGTCAGTATTTCCCAGTTGACGATATTCCATAATCTTAAAAATAAATGGGTTGCTTGTTTTTACAAATAGAGGTCAACTACCCGCAATCAATCGCTAAACGCGATGTGATTGGGGCTTGTTTCTGCCGTCCACCTCAATTCCATGAACCTCGAAAGGCGCATGGCTTTGGCTTCATCCGACGAAACATCAGGGCAGGCTGACAAACTACCCGTACTCGTCCAGTCTTGCCGAACAAGTAACGTTCTCATTGCTATGTTTCTAGCACCTACCAAGTCTGCATGGAGATCAAATCCACAGTTTTCACAGTGAAAAGTTAATCCTTTGTTAGGTCGATTCCCTTTAGAGGTATGTCCACAACAAGGACAACTTTGGGAAGTATAATCAGCATCGACTTTAATTGCCAAAGAATCATTCAATACTGCTTTATAGTCAATGAAACTTTGGAGTTCAGCAAAAGACCAACTGGTTTGTTTACGGTTAGCCTTTTTCTGTTTCTTAGATGCTTTTTTACCCTTACGACGAGGGTTAGTCCTTTCTCTGATGTTGGTTAAATCCTCTAATCCGATTAAAGAATTAGATTTGGCAACCTTCTTAGAGACTTGGTGGT
>JAVLCL010000644.1:0-1011 GCA_031580825.1 Halothece sp. Uz-M2-17 | reverse complement strand
GCCACACTTGTTGCAAAGGAGAGGTTTCGGTTACGCCACGGAGACGATGTTGATAAATTTGTTTGCGCCAAACCCCATGACTCAAAAAATAAGCCCATTCTGGAAACGGCATCAGCATTCTTAAACTATAACCAGGTTGCTTGCCATGTTCTTGAATCAAAGATTGCACTTTTTCTTCAGATACTTCAGGAGTAGAAATCTGAGGGGAAGATTCTCGACAATTCCATTCTTGGGCGAATAGCATCACATTAATTTCTTCAATCAAGTCTTGTCTTTCGATTTCATAGGTTTTACTAATCGCGTTATAGTATCCTCTAGCTTTCAATTGTTGATAAGTCGTGTAACCCCAAACTCGCAGCCAATTCGCCTCTGTTTCGACTTGCACCGCGAGATAATAATCGGCTTCCCAACCTGCAATATCCACCCATTCTTGAGGCACTTCTAAGGCTTCTAAATCAGTTCCTTCAGTGGGAATAATAACGAGGCGTTGATTGCCAATTGTAATTGAAGTACCATTGACAAATTCCCAGATACTCGGCAAATCTTTTTGAGGAAAGCTCAAGCGAGGGGAAAGTTTTTTCCCCAGTTCTTCCTCTAACCACTGTTGGATTTTTTGGGAACTAATTTGATTGAGAAAACTATTTTTTTGGGCTAAAGGATGAGATTGCATTGGTTTCTCGCTCGGTTGAATTTCGGATGGAGAAAACTCAATCCAGAGATGATCTGGATTAAGATCAATTAAGGGAGTTGAAATAGCAGTCAGATTCTGAGTCATGCGCTTTCCACTTTTGAATAACGTCATTTAAATTTGTTTTTGGGGAGGAGTGAGCAAGGAATAAATCGCACTTTCCCTGAGCCACTCTTCCACCAAATCACTAATTTTTTGCTGTTTCATAACGAGAGAATTCATTTCTTTTTCTTGTAACATAGTAACGACTCCTTGCTGTAATATTTCCTGACTTTGAGTTAAGTTAGCTTCTAATTCTTCGACGGTAAGATTTAATTCTTGGG
>JAVLCL010000622.1:0-1471 GCA_031580825.1 Halothece sp. Uz-M2-17 | reverse complement strand
GTTCTTGAGTGTTATTATTGCTTTTTGCGCCCTTAGCCTATTTAACTTACTCGATGTTACGCTTTTTGACCTCCGTCTCAATCTTCTGGCTTGGTTGCTATTCGCTGCAATCAACGGGGTGAGTCATCATTACCGTCAATTAGAAAAAGGAGTCAAACTAATGCGCTAGACGATTTTGAATCGCCCAACGAGCTAACTCAGTTCGGTTATGAAGACGGGTTTTATTCAACATATTGGAAACATGAGACTCAACCGTGCGCTGACTGACGTTAAGTTTATCTGCAATCTCACGATTGGCTAAGCCCTGAGCAACAAACTGAACCACTTTTGTTTCCGTGCGCGTGAGCGTCACATCAGCAGGAACATGAATTTTTTCACCTTGTTGCATCCCATCAACACCAGCACCGGTTTTATCCATGAGACGCTGTGCTTGTTTCAGAGATGATTCTACCTGAGCAACTAGCTCTTCCGGTTCAAAGGGCTTCACTAAATAAACATCAGCCCCTGTATTGAGACCCTTAACGCGATCAGTGGTTTGCCCTTTAGCCGATAAAAACAAAACGGGAATCCAACTAATCCGGCTATCTTGGCGAACCTTCTTCACCAATTCATAACCATCCATTTCCGGCATCATAATATCGCAAATAATCAGATCCGGAATTTCACGTTCTAGAATGTCAAGGGCATCTTGTCCATTATCGGCAGTTGTGACTTGATATCCTTGAAACTCCAAATAGTCTTGAACTAAAAGGATAAGATTCGGATCATCATCAACAAGGAGTAATTTTTTGGTTTCGTTATCGGGTTGATTATCTTTCATCTGTGCTTATTCAATCAGTAGGAGAAAGTCTTTACGGTTGAGATTGATTGGGTTTTTAATTGGTGCAGAAATAAATTGATCAATGTGTGTACAGGTTACGAGTTATTTTCCACTACCGTGGTTCCCGCAACAATAAGGAACAATCCAGCAATCACTAAAATTGAGATGAAATCTCATGAGAATGAAAATTAAGATCAAAGGATCCTTAACACACCTAGGTATTTTACCGCAAATCACTTATCATTACCGTTTTGTGATTCAAAATTTTCTGTTGTTACTGTCAAAGGATGAGTTAATAACAAATAGTCTGTAACCACTTGATTTTTGAGTAAATGTTCTTGAATAATGCGCTCGATCGCGCTAGGAGTAACTTGATGATACCAAACACCATCGGGATATATTAACAAGATTGGTCCCGAACAACAAACCCGTAAACAATTGGCTTTCGTCCGAAACACCAAACAAGAGGAATCACGATTGGGATCATCAAGTCCCAATTCTTGCAACCGTCGCTTTAGATAATTCCAAGATTCTAATCCTGCCTCATGAGAACAGCATTTGGGTTTCGTTTGATCGGCACAGAGAAACAGATGCCTTTGAATTTTTTGCAACCCTAAACGCTCTACTGTTGCTTGTAGCGTTTCTGGACAC
>JAVLCL010000551.1:1549-2041 GCA_031580825.1 Halothece sp. Uz-M2-17 | reverse complement strand
AGAAAAGAATGGAAAGATGTAACTCCTGATTTTGGAGTTCAACTTTTTGTAAAAGCAGATAGTCACGTTATTTATCCGGGCGATCCCTATCCAGCCGTCATCGAAGAAGAACAAACAACATGATTTTAATTTAAGCAATTACAGTGCCCCGGGGCCGTATGAATCAGCCTAGAGAGATTATCGAAGTGCCAGCCAACAGCCAAGCAAGCAAGGACACAATGATTGAGTTAGACAGTATTGGGATGTGGATTGGGATTATCAGTGGGGTTTTTGGCGTGCTGGGGGGAGTGTTTATGTTGCTTCGGACTTACCGTGCGATTGTCGAAACTCTCAACCACTTTAGGACAAATGATGCCTTGACGAAGCAGAGGATGCAGAGCCAAGATAGGCGGATTGAGCGATTAGATGGTGATATCCAAGACCATCGGAAGGAAACGCTAAGCCAGTTTAATATCCTGACGGAACAGATCAGCCACTTTTTTTCTATGGGTT
>JAVLCL010000551.1:0-1539 GCA_031580825.1 Halothece sp. Uz-M2-17 | reverse complement strand
CCTACGTTGATAAAGGACTAATTTCTAAAGAGCAACTGGATCGGATTCGAGCCGAGAAAAGGAAGGAAATAGACTAAAGTTGCAAAAACTTAAAAGTTAACCCCCGTCATTCGTGGCGGGGGTAACATTTTATTAGCGCGTTCATTTTCTATTCTATGAAATATCCTTTCTGGCTTCCACGACCGAGACGGCACTGGCTAAGGGTGATTGAGTTAATTCTTCTTACGATACCTGTTGTCCTTGTTTTGCGAACTGTTTTTAATTTAGGGGCGATCGCGTCTTTGTTGGCAGTTCTTCAAGGCAAGCAAGAACCATCCGTTTGGTTTTTTAGTTTTTGGCTAATATTATGCTTTGTGTTCCCAGTATTTTTTTATGCTCATGGCATTCAAGTCATCCATGATAAACCTAGATCAAATTTTCCTATTTGGCTCCCCAGACCACGCTGCTTAATTAATGGAGTAGCGTATCTACTCATTTTGATTTCTGCTTTCATTATCACTTTGGCAATTTGGATCGATTTGCCTATGTTGGCTCAAGAAAACTCCTATGAGACTCAGCAATATGTTGAAAGGGTTTCAGGAGGAATGACAGTCACTTGGGTGATTGTAGCAGCGTATTTATTTTATTTGAAAGATGGAATCGCTTGGTTTTTCCAAGAGTTAGCCAAGCTACCATCAGCGCTGATCGGGAGAAAGCAAAAGCCTAAACCATCTGAAAAGCAAGAATAGGCAATCACAATAATTAAGTTCTGAGCGTGGCACCCCCACGCTTTTTTTTAGACTTTTGCTGTTTTAACTTCATCATTTTCTTCTTCTTCATCTTCCGTCATTGTTAAAAGCCAATAATACCCTTTCGCCTCAGCAGGTAGGTTTCTAACAATTCTTAGCAGGGTTTCGCTATATAAATCATTGCTCCCGTTCCGATATCGGCTCAGCTGAACTGGATTTATATCTGCTTTCTTAGCTAAAGTCTTAGCTTGCAAGTGAAACCTCTTTAGAGTTTTATCTAATGCTTTATATCCTTCCATAGTTTTTTGAATGTAAACGGTTAACGACTGCGTTAACTATATCTACATTATGCAACCTTTTCCGTGAGGTAAATTCGCGCTACACTAAAAACTGTTAACGGAAGGGTTAAGAGAGTTATGAAAGTTGACGAGTTTGTTAAATGCCCTTATAGCCAGCTGGAACGACTAACAGGGATTTCTAAAGTGGTATGGAGCTTATATTTCAACGGAAAGCGTGGAATTTCAGAAAAGACATTACGCCATATAGCATCTAGCTTAGATATGACGCTTGCCGACGTATTGGAGGGGATACACCGCAGAAGGGAAGGTAATTTAACCGCTTCTGTTAAAACTAATTGACGAAATAGATAATATATTTTATAGTTAACGGTATCGATAACGCTATGAGGTACATGACACAGCAAACCAAGGAATCTAAACCGAAAAACATTCAACCAGCTCCTACAGGGAATTGGTTTGCTCAAAACTATAGCAAGCGTCAACTTGGCGAGATGCTCGCTGATCAAATTAAT
>JAVLCL010000550.1:0-2049 GCA_031580825.1 Halothece sp. Uz-M2-17 | reverse complement strand
GTTTATCAATGGATCAAAGACTTAAAATCAGGTCAAATTCAAGCCAAGCGTTTATTACTAGCATTTTTAATTCAATTGATTGAAGATGCAGAAACTTATCTCAAAATCCAAGAAAACAAGGTTCGTCTTGAAGAACAAACCGCAGTGGAACAGTATTGGTATGGAACGCTTTTCCCGCGTTGGTTAAAACAACCTGATCCAAAATTTGAGCATTGGAAACCAAAATTAAAAAAGGAAGATTTACCTCAAGACGATAATTTTCTACAGCAAATGGCTGACCGTATTAATCAAAAACAAGATGGACAAACGTGGCGTTCTTTTATTGCTGATTTTTCCATGGCGACTGATTTAATTGTTAGCTACCATCAACAGAAATCTCTATGTGTTCAACTGACCACTTTAAGCGAAGAACATCAAGGGAATAAATACCACAATTGGCAGGAGACTTTACAACAGTGGCACATTCCACGAGGACTGTTTCTCAGTTACAATCCCAGTAAAACGGATGCACTTAATCGTTTGGTGAATACAGTGTTAATGAATAGCGATTCTTGTCCAGACGGAAAATATAAACGATTTGACGCTTAAACGTTATGGGTAAATTTAGAGAAAAAACAGGCTTAGAGGGCGCACGACAAATTCAGCAAGATTGGCTAGAACATGGCTTAGATTTTGTGGATTTGTATATTGATGATGTGGAAGGAGACTGGCTGGAAACTTGGGGAGAAGAAACCACCGCTTCCGAGTCGTCTCAGGTGAATACTCGCCAGTGGTTAGAAGGTGTCTTTGAACAGGGGTGGCGTACCCTAGAATCATTGTTTAATGACTATCAACTCAGTGCTGTCCCCGCGATGACAAGAGAGTTGGAAACGGAAGGGGAACCAGTCAAAGCAGCGAAACCGCTTCATTTTGATGCAACGCCCATTCCCAAAGTTTTTGCGTTATTGGTGGTGCGTCTTCCCTTAGAGGATGGGAGAGTGAGAACTGAAATTAAACTTCATTCGATGGGGAAAAAAGGAATTCTTCCGCAAGGAGTGGAACTACGGGCGTTAGATGAGAATGACGAATTAATCCAAAATCCTATCATTGCAGGGGAACAGGATAGTTTAATCCAGTTACAAGGAATCACCGCGCCAATCGGAACGCCGTTCAAGGTGCAGGTAATTTTTCAAGAAATTGTTAAGACTGAGCAATTTTCTTTGTAGCAGCGTGCATAATGAGCGCGAGTGTCTCTTACAAATTAGTAGTCACTTCGATCATTTAAGCAGCAGTTGTTATGGATATTTCTCTCAATTTTGGTTCTGGAAGTCTTTCTCGTGGGTTTGATTGTGTCGTTGCAAATATCGACAAGAAAAAACAGTGTGAGGGGAGTCTTCCGAAGAATGAGAAATTAGTGGAATTACAAAGACGATGGCGGTTACTCTACGAAGCCCTTTTGCAACGATTTAACCCAGAACAGCGGTCTGTGTTTGAAGTAGATGAAGGGGATATTACCAATGTTTCCGAGGGAAGTTTTGAAGAGGTTTGTCAGGAAATAACAGAGGGTTTTAATCAGTGGTTGAATAGTGAGTCGTTTCAGAGAATCATTAACACTCTCTATCAGCAGTTAGGAACAGGCGAACCCATCCGAGTGATTATCGAAAGTGAAGATCGGATTTTACAAAAATTGCCTTGGCATTTATGGGAGTATATTCAGCAGAACTCACAAGTTGGAATTAGCTTTACTTCTCTCAATTACGATCTACAAACTCGTCAAGAAGAACAATCGGAACAAGTTAAAGTTTTAGCGATTTTTGGCGACTCCACAGGAATAGATTTAGAGAAAGATCGCGCCACACTAGAAAACTTTACCAATGCTGAAATTCATTATCTCGATGAACCATCCCGTCAAGAATTTAATGATCAACTTTGGGAACAGAATTGGGATATTCTCTTTTTCGCAGGACACAGTAACAGTAATCAATCTGGAGGCGAAATTGGACTGAATGCGAGAGAAAGCCTTTCCCTTCCTGACCTCAAAAATGGATTAAGAACAGCGATTAATAATGG
>JAVLCL010000549.1:0-2053 GCA_031580825.1 Halothece sp. Uz-M2-17 | reverse complement strand
TACGGTTGCTTCAAAACTGGACAAATCAATGACAATTACTTGCGGTGTGATATCAACCAACGTCGCGAACAAATGATCAACGGTATTAACCGCAACGACTTCATAACCAGATGCTTCTAAATAACTCGCAGTTGTATCAAGGGTGGGTTGATCAGAATTAGCGACTAGAATTGAGGAAGAAGCATAAAAATTACTCAAAGTCTGATCCGATAAATTAGAAATCGCTTCATCAGAAATAAAATAAACATCGGTGTAGGGTAACTTAACAGAAAAGGTGCTTCCTTTACCCACTTCGCTTTCAACGGAAACGCTTCCCCCAAGTAATTCTGCTGTGCGACGGACTAAAGATAACCCCAGTCCAGTTCCACCATGATTACGATTAAATTCACTATCTAATTGTACAAACGGTTCAAAGAGTTGAGAGATTTGGTTGGGAGCAATACCGATTCCTGTATCACTAACACTAAAAATAATATGTTCTCGATAATAATCTTCCCCTACTGTTAGAGTCACTTTTCCACCTTTATTGGTGAATTTCACCGCATTACTGAGTAAGTTAATCAGGATTTGTCGCATTCGTAATTGATCAGTATTCAGACAAGTTGTAGTCGTATTAATATTTAGTTTTAATTCAATCCCTTTACGAGAAGCAAGTTGAGCAATAAAAGTAAAACTACTTTCACATAACCCTTTAATATGGACTTGGTCAAAATTCAAAGTGACGGTTCCGGATTGTATTTTGGCTAAATCGAGAATGTCATTAATTAAGGCTAATAAATGTCGTCCACTGGTATCAATTGTTTGGATCGCTTGTTTTTGCTGCTTATTAATTTCTGCAAATGCTCCTTCTTGTAATGCTTCTGACATTCCTAAAATGGCATTAAGGGGAGTCCTAATTTCGTGACTCATGCTAGCTAAAAACTCATCTTTTAATTTAGTGGCTCGGGCTAATTCTTGATTGGTTAATTCTAAACATTCATTTGCCGTTTTTAATTCTGCCTCAAAGGCTTTTTGTTCGCTAATATCAGTTACTCGAACTAAATACATTGATAGTTCATTGACTTTAATTTCTGTCCAAGCAACATCTCCCCAAAATTCTTGACCATCTAAAGCCCTGATAATAATTTCTTCTGTCCAAACCCCTTGCTCTTGAATCAGTTGTTTAATTTGTGAGCGCGTTTTTTTATACAAGTGATTTGCTGGTTGAGCAAACAGAGCTTCTTTACTTTCAGCCTTGGATAACTGTACTGCTCTACGATTACAATCAATCACTTTTAAGGTTGTCGGATCAATTAAAAAGAGAGCATCTGTGGCTTGATCAAAAATTAATTCTTTGAGTTTTCGATTATGATTAATTTCCGCTTGTGCTTCTCTTTCTTCGGTAATATCTTGAGCAATCCCCGCTACCCGATAAATTTCTCCCGCTTGATTTTTAACGGGAAACGCGCGATCGCGCAACCAGCGAATTTCACCATCAGAACGAATAATCCGATATTCGGTATCATGTTTTTCTAAAATCGGTTGACTAATGACTTTTTCAACAGTGGGTCGATCCTCTGGGTGAATATTTTCTAAGAAATTAATAGGATTTTCTAAGACAGAATCAGCCGAATAACCCCAAATTTTTTCATAAGCAGGACTCACATAAAATAATTGATTTAAATTGGGATCAATCATCCAGAAAATATCGTCAATATTTTCTGCAAATTGGCGGAATTTTTCTTCACTTTTTTGTAATGCAAATTCTGCTTCTTTTTGCGCGGTAATATCGAGTAAAACCCCATATCGAATCACTGAGCCATCGCTTTGTTGCTGAGCTTGGGAACAAACTTGAATCCAAATTAACCGTTGTGAGGGAGTGATTAAACGCCCTTCCCAACAAGACGGTGTTAAATCGGTTAAGGCATTTTGCAGGAGGAGAGAAAAGCGATCGCGATCTTCATGATGAACTAACTGTATAAAGTGATTAAAATCGGCATAAAGATCAGCAACGGAGACTTCTAAAATTTCTTCTGCGCGATCGCTAATATATTCAACATCAACGGTTCCATCC
>JAVLCL010000548.1:0-2063 GCA_031580825.1 Halothece sp. Uz-M2-17 | reverse complement strand
CTATAGAGAGAGTTTCAAAAGGATTACGCAATTTGGATAATCCTAAGTTAGGTGTGGATACCCGAGGTAAGTTTCTGCGGAGGCGATATAAGCGAATTTCAGGAGGTTGGGGAAGTCGTAAGCGTTTTAGTTTTCGTCGTAAGTGGAGACGCGGTAATTCTAGGGCGGGTAATTTTTTCCAGAATGGGCGACGGCGACGGTTAGAGTTAGAAGAAGATTTACTTCCAAGAAAGTTCCGTTTCATAAGGCATTACTCTCAAGATAATAATAAAATACCCCCCGCATTAGGAGGGTTTAATTCAAATAACTTTGCAGTCAAAAATAGAGCATGATTAACGCCCAAGAAAATTGAGTGGATTAATTGACATTACTCTGAGCGTGACGAGTTTTCCAGCGTTTCCAAGCACCCCAACCCCCAAGGAGAGCTAGCGCGATCGATGTTTCCGCTTCAAAGGGTACAGGAGCAGGATCTACTGGATCGCCGATTGAGGGAGTAGCACCTATTGCTCCAATACTGGGGCTTTGACTCGCATTGGAACCACTGAGTGTCAATTCAGCTGCACCAAGATCTGTGGCATCAAATCCTGAAAAGTCGCTAGCAAACTCAAAGAAAATATCACTTCCGTTAATGCTTTTCGTTGCATTGAATGGAGTCCCATCACTCTCGTATAAAGTCATATCAACCTCAGCAAAGAAAAGCTCAGTTACCTCAAACTTAATACCAGTGTTATTACCACTATCTGTTAAATCAAGACTTCCTAAACCATTTGTATTATTCACAAATGAACCATCAGCAGTACCATCATAATAAAGTGTTACTGACCCTATGTCTGTACCACCTGTGCTATCGTTATCGGAATTTACTTCTAGTTCTCCACTACTTACACTACTACTTGTTTGTGCCCCTGAGTTGAGTTCCACTTCTCGGGAACCACCAATAATTTCATTGGTAGAACCTGTAACGTCAGTCGTTGGACTGCTAGGAGTGACTTGAGGACTTGACACTTCAAATGTATCAAGAGCTACCGGGACAGCATAGGCTTCTCCTACGCCGACAAAAGTTGCTGCGGTGGTGACACCGAGCAAGCCTAAAAGTTTCATAGGTTTGTGTTTCATTCGTTGTTCCTTGTTAATCCAATTCAGTTTACAAAGTTTAAGTTAATTACTGATTGCTTACGCCCTAATTCTAAAATAAACGTGATACTGCTAACACTGATCAGAATCTAAGTTTTAAGTTAATTCTGAACTATGCAGGATTTGAATAATGACAGGTATCACTTTTAGCCACGGCTTGAGATTTTATTTTAAGTTATTTTTCTGAGAGACGCAAGTGATCTAAACATCAACTTAATTTTATTTCAGTACAAGCCACAATAGTAAACTTGATCTTAAGCCTTTGAAGATTTTTCTAAGTCAGGTTTGCTGAATAAAACTGAACCCGTTACTTAATCAGTTTTCAAGCCTCTTAATTCTTGGAAACAGTGCATGGGAATTGAACGCTCAAGGCAGAAAACTTTGCACCTTTCAAGAAAACTTCTGGCTTTTCCTACCTTCCTTCTTCACTATTGCCTGGGGCAAATTGACTCTTGCCTTACCAAACCGACAATTAATTGGGCTTTTTCAGCAGACCCTAAGTCATTGTTCCCTGAAAAAAGAAGGTTGTAGGGTGGGCAATGCCCACTCTACTAAAGGATTGAAATGGTATAAGAAGGGGGAGTCGTGAATTGAGGGGGATTAACTCAGAAATTCTCAGTATAACCTCTGATTGAATAAAAAAAGATGTTACTCTTCTTCGGTTTCTATATCGGAACTATCAGCCTCACTCACATCACTATTTTTCTTTGATTTTTTATTAGTTGCCGAGTTGGCTGGAACTAATGCCCCCATTTCTATTTTTTCATGAACCGCAGCTTCAATTTCTGCGACCTTTTCTGGATTCTCTTCTAAATATTTGATGGTGTTATCGCGCCCTTGGGCAATATTATCTCCCTGATAGCTATACCACGCCCCTTTACGGTTAATGACATCGGTTTGTTCTGCGATGTCAACCAGGCAGCCCAATT
>JAVLCL010000547.1:0-2066 GCA_031580825.1 Halothece sp. Uz-M2-17 | reverse complement strand
GTTAGGACAGGGTTAAACTCTAAAATCTAGTTATCGTCTAATATTGCCTATTGCCCAGTGCGTAGCGCTCCTTGGGATCAATCTCTCACCAACCTTTACCCCGACTAGGGATCGCTAATGTCAAGATTCCATGACATAATGATCCCCAAATCAGGCATCAAACCGTCAAACCTTAAAAATAAGCGGTGTTGCCTCTTGACCTGAACCAGTGATCATCTGCTAAAACAGTAAGTGCAGCGATCCCCACAATACGCTCAATTATCCTGTCGTCTTCCAACATCAAAGCCAATGGCAAAAGCACGTCCTCCCCTAGAAGAAATGACATTACGCCAACTGCGAAAAGTCGCGAGTGAATATAATATTTCTCGTTACAGTCGAATGCGTAAAGCGCAGTTACTCGAAGCGATTAAGAACATTGAACAGCAAACAAAACAATCTGCTTCACCCATTCCAAGTTCAGAAACACAAGAGGTAATGGAGGCAGCAAAATTTGAATTGGGAACGAGCGATAATATGATGAGTGATGATGATTTAACCTCAGTGGATGAAGGACTCCCTGACTTACCCGGTGGTTACGGCAAGAGCAGGATTGTTATGATGCCTCGGGATCCAGAATGGAGTTATGTCTATTGGGATGTCCCCAATGAGCATAAAGAAGAATTGCGCCGTCAAGGAGGTCAACAACTGGTGTTACGTCTATATGATGTAACCAACCTAGATCTGGATCTACAATCGCCTTACAGCGTCCAAGAATATCCAGTGGATGAATTAGCCCGTGAATGGTATGTTCCGATTCCGACCAGCGATCGCGATTATTTATGTGAAATTGGCTATCGCTGTCCAGACGGGACATGGTTGATGTTAGCGCGATCGGCACCAGTTCACACGCCTCCGGTTTATCCCTCTGATTGGATTGAAGACCATTTCATAGAAGTGGACTGGGAAGAACACCTGGAAGCCATTCCCGAACAAGAGTTAGCCTTACCCGAATCCCACAATTCAAACTCAAAAAGACAACGCTTAGAAGACCGCAATTGGCAAATTTACGAAGAAATTTTTGAAATGTCTGACCCTTTAGAAGGGGAAAGAATGGCGGGCTCATTTTATAACTCGATGCCACCGCGATCAACTACCAGTTCTTTTGTTTTTCCTTCGGGGGCTGGTCTGTGGGCTTTTCCCCATCGAACAGATGAAGATAATATAACGTCACTAGAAGCGGAAATGACCCCACAGGTTGCTTTAGCTGGGGAAACTGAACTATGGGTTTCGGGAAAAACTGAACCGGGTTCAACGGTTGTAGTTGGTGAAAAACAAGTTCAAGCTAATGCTGAAGGTCAATTCCAATTTCAGGTTTCCTTTACCAATGGGGTCGTAGAATATCCAGTTGTTGGCTACTCTACTCAAGGGAAATTAATTTTTTCCATGGAAATGAGGTTTACTCAACAAGACAATACAGCAGGAGTCCCTGTCACTGGAAAAACTCTTGTGCAATGGTCGTGAGTGGGCTAATAATGTCTTTCTACTGCGGGATCAGTCTGGGTCTCAGTGAGAGGCGGTGTTTGTAATAATGTATCGAGTACGTTGTTTGCTGAGTAGTAGGTGATGATAGCCGGAGGAATAGTGAGGGTGAGAAGCGCGATCGCGCTCCCGAGTAAACTCGCCCATGTGTAATTTTTCGATTGAGCAGACCTGCCAGGCAAACTACTGGAATCCATACAAAAATTAAATCGTGAAACAGTAACTAAACAATATTAGGGATAACAAACTCCCAATTTCTATTCTAATCATTCCCTCTCAAACCACTGTGTTGCAAAGAACAAACTGCAATGAATTGAGTGAATGTTTTTTACAAGAAGGGAACAGGGTGACCCGTTATCAAATAACAAAGAACGAATAACCAATAACTAATAGTTACTAATTTTGTAGACATATACCTACTCAAGCTTTATAGAGTCTTTAAGACTACTATAGGGCTAACTACGAGCCACTCTATTTGGTTTTCTATCAAAGATATAGCAATCCTAAATGAGAATAGAGAAAGCTCCGTAGGTACTCAAATCAGGTAG
>JAVLCL010000030.1:0-14215 GCA_031580825.1 Halothece sp. Uz-M2-17 | reverse complement strand
TAGAAGTAAGACAGCAAGAGCAACAAGGTTTAGAAAGTGAAGAGAGGGAATTTCTCATGCAGTTATCAACGGTTTATACCCAGCGTATTCAAGAAGCAGAACAACGTGGTATTGCGATCGCGCAGCGACGATTGATCCGAAATCTCTTAAGTAAGGGCATGACAATTGAGGAAATTGCGGAATTGACTGAACTTTCCCCAGAAGAAGTCACTCAACTCATTACTCAAGATGAGCAGTAAGTTATCCGCGCGATCTCATCTTCGATAGGGAATTTCTCATGCAGTTATCAACGGTTTATACGCAACGTCTAGAAGAGGCGACTCAAAAAGGTATTGAACAAGGCATTGAGCTTGAGCAAAAACGATTAATCCGAAACCTGTCAAGTAAGGGTCTGACAATTGAGGAAATTGCGGAATTGACTGAACTTTCCTCGGAAGAGATTACTCGCTTAATCAGTGAAGAGCAGTAATTTGGGAGCGCGATCGCGCTTAAAATTTTTCTCCTGAAGAATCAAGGATGAATTTAAGACACCGCTTTCTCTTCACGACTAGCTAACCGTCCTAACCCCCAACATAACAAGGCATTCAGTAGCAAATAGCTTCTTGCTATCCAACCACTGCCTAAACCCCACACCGCAGGGGAAACCACAGCACTCACCGCCAGAAAAGAAGCAACCCCTAAACTGGTTCCAACCGCAAACCACCGCCAACGAGGATTTTGTAACAGTAATACCACTAACCCTAACGGAATTAAAACACTGGCAAAGAAGGGATTGAGAATCGGGCTGCCTGGAATCACATTTCCTAATTCTGGGATTGAACTACCCAACACACGGAAGGGGGCTTGCGGTAGATCAAAAATGTAGAAGCCTTTGAGGAAAAATAAGCCTGAACTACCAGCAACAATACCACTCGCGAGTGACCAACTCCAGCCAAAGGGAAAATAGTTTCTTAAGAGCCAAGCTAAGAGATACCCCCCGATGACAGTCGCTAACTTAAAAGGCAGCATCACAGTTCCGCCATCAATCCAGAAACGAGGATTAAGATATCCATTATCTCGTAGCCAACGGAAGAAGTCACGGACACTAATTTGTCCCCGCATGGCGAGTTTAACCGCTTGACCGGCATCTAATTGTCCCACACCATAATGATTGAGGGGATCTTCTTGTACTTTCCGTACCGATTGCTTTAAGACACTCAAAACCTCTGCGGGTTCAGTAATGCCTGCACTTCTTACTAATGCAGCAACGCCAGCAACGTGAGGGGCTGCCATACTAGTTCCTTGATAACCAGTAAAGACCGCTTCTCCAGTATCAGGACTAATCGTATTTTGCACCACTTTTCCGGCTTCACTTCCTCCTGGTGCGGAAATATCAACCCCAGCCCCAAAATTGGAATAATTTGCTTTTAGCCCAGCAGCATCTAATGCGGAAACTCCAATCACATGAGGATAACGGGCAGGATATGCTGCTGCATTTTGGTTCGAGTTCCCTGCTGCTGCAACAATCACCACATCTTTATCGTGAGCATATTTAATCGCCTCGGACACGATATGACTGTCTCCGAAACCGCCGAGACTCATATTGATCACATCAGCCCCATTATTTGCTGCGAAACGGATGCCCTCTGCGATATCCGCAACCGTCCCTCCACCATTGCCATCAAGGACTTTAATCGGCATGATTTTGGCTTTATAGGCAATGCCTGCAACCCCATAATTATTATTAGTTGATTGCGCGATCGTTCCTGCAACGTGGGTTCCGTGTCCCACATCATCAGCAGCTTGCACGCGGTCATTGACGAAATCATACCCTTTCACAAACTCGGTTTCTTTTAGGTCGGGAACTTGACTGACTCCTGTGTCAATCACAGCAACCGTCACCCCATCTCCTTGAGTATCATCCCAAGCCTGTTCTACATTAATACTGCGAAAATTCCATTGTTGGTTATAATTGGGGTCGTTAGGAATAGCAAAGGCTTGATAGCGATAGTTGCGGTCAATGGCTTCAGTCGTTCCTTTGAGCAGTTTTTTCAGAGGATTGAGTGTGGGGAGTTTTTCCTCTGATTTGACGATATAAACGCGATCGCGCTCTGAAAATTGGCTATTGAGTTCTGCAGTAACGTGAAATCTTTCTTCCAGACTATTTAACTGACTTTCAATGACAGATTCAGGAATATCCTCTCGAAAGTCCAGAACATAAGATTGATATGTTCCCTGATTTGCTTTTCCTGAAAAGCTCCAGAGGGCAACGGTTAACCCGAGAATAAATAAGCCGAAGATGAGCAATCGTTTCATGATGCAGGTGATGATTGTCTATTACCGGCTATTTTATACGGAATGAATGAATGAGTGCTACTTTGTTCTTCAACAACCTCAGTAACCGCTGCAGGATTTAGATTCCGTCCATGCTTCACACACGCGCTACAATCAAATCAAAAAATGGGCAATCAAAACGCAATTGATCATGATCGGCTATTCAAAGAATTAATATCAACCTTTTTTCTCGAATTCCTAGAACTTTTCTTTCCGCAAGTTTTAGACTATCTCGAACCCGAATCAGTCACCTTTCAGGATAAAGAAGTCTTTACCGATGTCACGAAAGCTCCGGCTTGAAAGCCCCGTCCTCTACTATAGAAGAGAATGGTCTGAAGTTCCCTAAAATGGGAATTATTCACGCCAAGCTCCACCGTGAAATAGAAGGGACTATGAGGACAGTCACTCTTTCTCAAAACTGTCAGGGTCACTATTATGCTTCAATTTTGACTGAAGACGGAAAGGGAACTCCAGAGCAATCAGCAGACGGGAAAGCAATCGGAATTGACTTAAGAATCAACCACTTTGCTATTACCAGTGATGGTTCTAAGTTCGATCACCCCAAGTGGATGGACAAACATGAGAAGAATCTTAAAGCTAAGCAGAAACGTTTGTCTCGAAGACTAAAGGGAGCTAACAATCGAAACCAAACCCGAAAACAGGTTGCCCGAGTTCACAAGAAGATTTCCGATTGTCGATTAGATTTCCACCACAAGCTATCACGCAGGATAGTCAACGAAAACCAAGTTGTTTGTGTGGAGAATCTAGCAGTTAAGAACATGGTTAGAAACCACAACCTCGCTAAGGCTATTAGTCAGGTCGGTTGGGGTCAATTCTGCGCCATGTTGAAATACAAGTGCGAGTGGGAAGGAAAGGTGTATCAAGAAGTTAATCGTTTCTTCCCTAGCTCTAAGACTTGTAATATTTGTCTAAATCAAGTCAGAAGCCTTCCACTTGATATTAGAAGTTGGCAGTGTGAAAAGTGTGGAACTAAGCACGATCACGATATCAACGCTGCCAAAAACATTCGAGATGAAGGAGTGCGAATTATATCCGCCGACCCTGCGGGAATTCGATTCCCGCAGGAACGCGGCGGTGCATTCCGCACCTCTGGAACGGGGGAGATCGCCTATCGCCCAAATGTAAGTCGGGATAATAGAGGTCGTAAGACTTCTACTGTCTCGCAGTTTGATGGGTAGGAAGCCCCAACCTCGCGATCGCAGGTTGGGGTAGTTCACGCCTTTTCAACAACTTGGAAGTAGCCCATACAGCCCTTTTCTGCAATCCAGTCTTGATGGGGATGAAACATATATTTTCCCGGATACTGATAAGAAAATTCTAGGATATGGCGTTCTGAGGGTCCCATCGTGACAGCATCAGTTACTTCATGTGGGGTTAACGTTGAACCGGTTCGATATACTTTGAACATATTGGCGTGGAGATGAAAGGTTGCAGCAGATGCAAACTCCATCATGTTTAGGAGATAGACCCGAATCAGTTGATCTTTTTGGATGGGAATAGGATAGTCATCATAGTAGTTCGGGATCCCATTAAACGCATAAAATTCATTTTCTTCGTTTTCGTTGGTGTCATAAGCCCCCATGATTAAAACCATTTCATCCGCTTGAGGACGGGGTTCGGGTGGATCGATAATAAACATTCCATAGAGTCCTTTCCCAATATGGCGGGTGACAGGTTCAACATGACAATGATAGAGATGAACCCCATAAGGTTGAGCATCAAACTCATAAACGACTTGTTCATCGTGGCGAACAGAACGAATGCCGTCTTCTGAAGCAGGGTGTATTCCGTGGAAGTGAACCGAGTGGAAGCGTCCGGCTTGGTTATTAAAAATTACACGCACGCGATCGCCGCTTTTGGCTCTTAAAGTTGGACCCGGAACGCGATCGTTGTAAACCCAAGTCCGAAAGGAAACAACTGTATTGAGTTCAATAATCCCCGAGGTAGCTTCTAGATAAAACTCCCGCACGGTACGTCCATTTTCTCGTTTGACTGTTCCATAATCAAATTCTCGTAAAAAGGTAAACGGATTGACACCATTTCCCTGTAAAGGAGTATCCTCAGGTGGAGGTGGAATAATGGGTCTATTTCGACTTTGGGCGACTGGGTTAAACAAGAGGCTGGTTCCTAAAACCCCGATTCCTGCTGTTCCCCATCTAAGGATTTGGCGACGTTTCCAGAGGGACTGACCGTGATTTCCATTTTCAAAACTCATTAGACCTTAATAAGAATCTATTTCAACAATCCTAGTTTAGGGGATCGTTCTCTGAATCGCACTGCTCATTCAGGTGTTTGACAGATAAAAATTCATGTCATTAATAGGGAAAAGGTAACTTTAACCTTATTCTTTTTCCTAGCGCGTAGCGTCATATAAGTGACAAGAAAAAAGTTTCTGCTGAAACTAACCTAAGTTTCCTGTGGTCAAGTATGATGACAGATTGAATCTTTAGTACATTAGTTAGGAAATTATTCATGAAACATCGTGGTGTAACCATTTGGTTAACTGGTTTAAGTGGTGCGGGAAAAACAACAATCACAAAAGCCTTAGAACAAGAACTACGATCGCGCAATTGTGAAAAATTAGAAGTTTTAGATGGGGATATTGTCCGTCAAAACCTCACCAAAGGTCTAGGCTTCAGCAAAGAAGACCGTGATACCAACATCCGTCGAATTGGCTTTGTCTCTCATCTTCTCACCCGTAATGGGGTCATTGTTCTGGTTTCTGCGATTTCTCCTTATCGGGAAGTCAGAGAAGAAGTCCGTGAACAAATTGGGGATTTTCTGGAAGTGTTTGTCAATGCTCCTTTAAATGTTTGCGAAGAAAGAGACGTAAAAGGCTTATACAAAAAAGCGCGAGCAGGAGAAATCGAAAAATTCACTGGCATTGATGACCCTTATGAACCCCCTACCAATCCAGAGGTTGAATGTCGCACTGATTTAGAATCTTTAGATGAAAGTGTTGCCAAAGTATTAGGAAAACTCGAAGCACTCGGTTATATTTCTAATTAATTGATCTTGAAACACCTATCCCCACCCAACTCTTTTGAGTATGGATGGGGACTTTTCAGGGGTTATGTTAAAAATGCGACTCTCTGACAAGGAAAAACAATCCCGCTTCAGACGACGTAGTCAGTGAAGCCCGAATTAGTCACGACCGCCACTGAGAGCAATCACGAGACGCAAAATAAAGATAAAGAGGTTGATGTAAGTCAGATACATGGAGAGGGCTGCAGGAAGGTATTTTTCATCCTCATAAGTACGAGGGAGGATGTAGAAGTCAACCACAGCAACGCCAGCAAATAAAAGAGTGCCAAAGCCAGAAATGCCAATTTCGAGCCAAGTGGGGGTGAAAACACCAAATAAACTAAATAAGAGTTGACCCACTAACACCACTAATAAGGCAATCACACCCAACTGTACCGTCTTAGTGAGAGCCATTCCATCTTCTTCCGAGAGGTTAGACCCCACAGAGCGAGCAACGATGAAGGTCGCCCCGCAACCAAGGGCAGCAATGCCAACGCCACCCACTCCAGCACTACTGCTGAGTGCGACGAAAATTAGGCCACTGAGGGTATAACCGGATAAAAGACTATAAAGGGCAAGTAAAGGTAACGCTGTGCTATTGTTGCCATTTTCCGCAACGCCTCGGGCAATGAAAAAGAGCACTAACTCAGCAATAATGGCAGCAATGAAGGTGGGCATAAAGAGTTGAGGTGCATTGCTGATGACCCCCAAGCCACCATAAGTTCCCAATGCTGTGAGGACTAACCCCCCTCCGAGGTAAGGGAGTGCATTAGAAATGACATTCGGTCCGATTATCGCACTGCCACGGCTTTCTTGCATGGCTTTGCGAAAGTTGTAAGTGTTACTCATAACGGTTTATCTTCAGCCAAATTAAACTGATACTTTATTTATCATTGTGGCTGATCACGACCGTAATCGGTAGTCGAGAAAACCGATATTTTTCTTAAGTCTCTTGTTGGTAAGCAGCACCGAGATAAAGTTCTCCGACTTGGGGGTTGTCGAGTAAGTCTTGACCGGATCCGGTCACGCGATCGCGCCCATTTTCTAAAACATAACCGCGATGAGCCATTTCCAGAGCTTTTCTTGCATTCTGCTCTACTAAAATAACTGCTTTTCCCGTTTCATTAATCGCCTGAATTTGTTCAAATACACTGGTCACTAATAATGGCGATAAGGCAGCAGACGGTTCATCTAAAATTAATAGATCCGGATCTAGCATCAGAGCGCGTCCCATTCCCAACATTTGTCGTTCTCCCCCAGAAAGCGTCCCTGCTTTTTGCCGACGGCGTTGGGCTAACACGGGAAACATCGTGTAAATCTTATCTTTTAAATGTTTAATTGATCCCTTACAAATAAACGCCCCCATTTCCAAATTTTCTTCCACTGACAACATAGCGAAGACATTAGAAATCTGAGGTACGTAGCACATCCCCCGTTGCACAATTTCATTAGGCTTTAAGCCACCAATGTTTTCCCCTTTAAATCGAATTTCACCGTAGCTGGGGGCAAGCAAACCAAAAATAGCTTTGGCTAAGGTTGACTTCCCCGCGCCATTGGGACCAATCACTGCCACTAATTCTCCAGTTTGAATGGAGAAGTTAATCCCTTGCAAGATATACAAATCTTTCACATAACCTGCGTAAACATCGGTAACAGTTAATAGCTCACTCATGGGGGAGAAAATTGAATTGATTCCTAATTTTAACTATGCTGGCGTATTCTGTAAATCAGGACGTTCTTCTGGGAGAATTGCCCCTTCTACCGGACAAACTTGCAAACAAATGCCACAGTCGATACAGGTATCAAAATCAATCCAATACCAATCGGTTCCTTTTTCGTTTTTGCCGGGTCCTTCATGAATACAAGCCACCGGACAAGCCTCTACACAATCAGCAACGCCTTCACAAGTATTGGTAACAATCGTGTACGGCACAGTGTTTCCCCTTCTTTAATCATTTTTACACCCCAACAGGATAACATAGAAGGACTAAGTGACTTGCCATTGGAAACGTTCAGCAGAGGTTTCTAGAACCGCTTTAATTTTTTTGGGATCAGCAGACGATAACATAACACTCGGATAGACGGCATCTCCCCATTGCGGGTGAATCATACAAGTACAATCCCCCGGAGCGGTAGGGAAGCCCAGTAAGGTGGAAACCACTTTCACGTCATCATGATTAAGAACCCCTGGATGGGAAAGTAACGGCTGTCCACTACGGGGATCAATGAGATCGGCAAGATCCCCTTGTTCTTTTAAGTCAAAGGCGACTTCAACGCCAAAGCGCATAAAGCGTTCTCGCAGTCGTTGTTTTTCTTGCTCTACAATGTTGGAGCGAGTGCATAAGGAGAATCGTGCTTTTTGCAAAATGATTACCACCCAAGCGGTGGGAAGTGTCCAATCCGGCAACATTTTTTCTAAGTTATCTTGCACAAAAGGAGTCGGTTGGCAAATATAAACTTCTAAAGGGACTTCTGGTGCAGCAAACAAAGTTAAAACCGGAGCAATTTTTGGCAGTTGAACGGAGGAATAAACCATAATTCTTAACTGCAATCAATAGAGGATTATTTATAGTTTGACATTCTAGAGGAAAAATGACTAGCAAAATTGATCAGAATATCAGCTAGAGATGACATCAAGAAAGATGAAAAATGCGCAGATCAAATTAACGATTGGGGTAATTATTCTGGTAGCGGGATTAATTTTTTTCCTCCAGAATCGTTCCCCAGTCATTCCTATTATAATTTTTGGCAGTCAAACCATTGCCCTTCCAGTTGGAATTTGGTTAATTCTAAGCGCGATCGCGGGGCTAATCATTAGTGTTTTATTACAGTTCTTGCTCGGCGTTTTTACACCGAAAGCAAGACGACCTCGGGAATGGGATGATGATGAAGATTTCCAATTTCCTGAAGTGGAAGAAGATCAACGAGAAAACTTTACTGCTCAAAATGTTTCTAATCAGCAACCCCAATCTGAGCCTTCAGATCGCATAAATTATACCGTCGGCAGTACCTTTGATGAGGAAGATTGGGAATCTCCTCCCCAACGAGAAGACTGGAATCAGATTGATGATGATTGGAATATTGAAGAACCTCCCCGTCAAAATAATAATCCCGTGAGTAATTCAGAGGATGATTTCTATGAAACAGAAGTAGAACGAGAACAAAGACTTGAGCAAAGTTCTGTTTATTCCTATCGTTATCGGGGAGATCCCAATCGTGACTCACGGTCAAATCAAGAGTCTTTCCAAGAAGAAGCCTTTCTTTCCGACTCGTATAATCAACAAGAGGATGAGACAGAAGTCTCTAATTCTCCCAAAATTTATGAGGCGAACTATCGAGTGATTCGTCCTCCCTTATGGAACTTACCGCCAGATGATAGTGAAGAAGATGATGAACCAGACAAACGCTGATTTATTACAAGGATTAAATGTTTATCTCATTGGAATGATGGGTGTTGGAAAAACAGCAGTGGGAAAAGCAGTTGCTGAACGACTGAACTATCGTTTTTTTGATACGGATGAATTAGTTACTAAAGTTCAAGGAGAAGCGATCACAGATATTTTTAGCCAACAAGGAGAAGACTATTTTCGCGACTTAGAAACCAAAGTTTTACAAGAGTTATCCACTTATGGACGCAGTGTGATTGCCACAGGGGGTGGTATTATCCTCAAAAAAAATAATTGGAGTTTTTTACAACAAGGTTTAGTGGTTTGGTTAGATGCGGAAATTGATTTAATTATGAAACGTTTGGCTAACGACCGCAGTCGTCCTTTATTAAAAACGGAAAATCCCAAACAAACCTTAACGGATTTACTATCTCAACGTCGGTCTCAATATGCTCAAGCGGACTTACACATCAAGGTCAAACCGGAGCAATCTCCTGATGGAGTGGCTTTACAGATTATGGAGCAAATCCCCTCAGTGATTAAAGAACAGTCCTCTTCCCCATAATCGAATCATGCCATCTTGTAGAAATAGATACAAACTGGATTGTTGCAATTTCTTAAAATAACTCAACAAATAGAGAACATTTAAGAAAAATTTAGGACTCAATCATGGCTTATCATGGAGACATTTCATCCAGTAATGATGCAGTAGGGGTTGCTGTTGTTAACTACAAAATGCCTCGGTTGCATACGAAAGAAGAGGTCATTGCCAATTGTAAAAATATTGCTTCCATGATTGATGGCATGAAGGTGGGTTTACCGGGAATGGATTTAGTTATTTTCCCAGAATATTCCACCCATGGCATTATGTATGACCCCAAAGAAATGATGGAGACTGCCTCAGATATTCCGGGAGCAGAAACAGAAATTTTTGCAGAAGCCTGTATTCGGAACCGAACTTGGGGTGTGTTTTCTTTAACAGGAGAAAAACACGAGGCGCATCCGGAGAAAGTCCCTTATAATACTCTGATTTTAATGAATGATCAGGGAGAAATTGTCCAGAAGTATCGCAAAATTATGCCTTGGTGTCCGATTGAAGGCTGGTATCCGGGTGATCGGACTTATGTCTGTGAAGGACCGAAAGGACTCAAAATTAGCTTGATTATTTGTGATGATGGCAATTATCCCGAGATTTGGCGTGACTGTGCCATGAAAGGTGCAGAACTCATTGTCCGTTGCCAAGGGTATATGTATCCCGCAAAAGAGCAGCAAATTATTGTCTCAAAAGCGATGGCTTGGATGAATAATACTTATGTTGCGGTGGCAAATGCGTCTGGCTTTGATGGGGTTTATAGTTACTTTGGTCACTCAGCTATTGTGGGCTTTGATGGGCGGACTCTGGGTGAGTGTGGCGAAGAAGAAAATGGGGTGCAATATGCAACGCTATCTAAGTTTGCAATTCGAGATTTTCGCCAAAATGCTCAATCCCAAAACCATCTTTTCAAACTCCTCCATCGCGGTTACACAGGTATGATTAAATCCAATGATGGCGATGAGGGAATGCAAGAATGTCCCTATGATTTTTATCGGGAATGGATTTTAGATCCCCAAAAAGCGAAAGAACGAGCAGAAGCCTTAACTCGTTCTACTGTAGGGACTGAAGAATGTCCCATTGAGGGATTACCGAATAAATCAGAACCGGTTCCAACACAAAAAGCAGAATCAGAGTCGGTATCGGTGAAAGTACAAGGTTAATCACTCGTTCTGAATTGAAGATTGCAAGCCTTGTCCTGATTCCCACGGTTGAGGGAGGATGAGGCTTTTTTCTAGTTTGGTTTTTCAATTGTAAGCGCGATCGCGCTGCCATAATTTAAACCTAATGTAGCAGCAGCATTACCCTGATTCATGGCAATTTCAACCCAACCATGACTTCCGACTAAAGTAATCAGAGATTGTGGGGGATAACTACTATAGGTTTTTGCGCTGGGAATTTTGTGTTGATTGATTTGAAGCAACCATTGTTTTCCCTGGACAGCAGTTGCTGGAATATTCGTAATTAAGTTACCAAAATAGTCAATATATTGAATCGATCCCAGAATTTGATTTGAGGTTATGTCTGGAGAGGGTAAAGAATCATCAGTGAGTTGATGCAAGGGAATCGTTTCTCCAAATGCTTCTAAAGGAATCCCATTGGCTAAATGCGCCCCCACAGGTGCAAAAATATCTCGTCCATGAAAAGTATGACTCACCGTTTCCACTCGCCAATATTGAGAATTAGTTAAAGCCACTGCTTTTTGAGCCGGAAACTGACTTAAAACGCCACTGAATAAGCCATTATCAGGACCGACGAGATAACTATTCTCCAGCGCGATCGCGCACCCTTTGCGGTCACTTCCTACCCCCGGATCAACCACTGCCACATGAACGGTTTTTTTAGGAAAATAAGGAACGGCATTCATTAAACAAAAGCGTCCCGCAGCAATATTTTGTGGTGGAATTTGATGAGTTAAATCAACCACGTTTAAGTCAGGACAAATCGAAGCAATGACTCCTTTCATTACTCCAACATAAACATCTTCTAAGCCAAAGTCACTCGTCAGTGTCAACATCATTTTTCATCCCATACTATTGTGATATAGCGCTACGCGCTAGGCAAGAGGCAAAAGGCAAAAGGCAACAAACAATTCTCATGAATCGTTGCTGATTGCTATAGCAATTTTTATAACAGGAAAAAATACTTATTTCTCAAATACTTTTAATAGAATTCTTTCCCTTAAATTCTCTAAGCATTGATGATTGACTAATCATTTTCTGATCGCTGGGTCGATTTCCAGAGGGTTTTTAGGATTCAGGGCTGGTAAATCGTAACTAACTACTGTTATAATAAAGGGTCTGTGGATTTTTTGAAAATTGATCAATTAAGTGAAAGCTATATGTCTAGATATCGAGGTCCTCGTCTGCGGGTTACGCGACGTTTAGGGGATTTACCGGGTTTAACTCGCAAAAGCCCTCGCAAAGCGTATCCACCAGGTCAACATGGTCAAGCCCGACGCAAGCGGTCGGAATATGCAATTCGTCTCGAAGAAAAACAAAAACTGCGCTACAACTATGGTGTCACAGAGAAACAGTTGATGCGCTATATGAAAAAAGCCCGTCGTGCTACGGGTTCGACAGGAACTGCGCTCCTTGAAATGCTGGAAATGCGTTTAGATAATACGGTTTTCCGCATGGGAATGGCAGGAACCATCCCCGCAGCCCGTCAATTAGTGAATCATGGTCATATTTTGGTCAATGGACGGGTTATGGATATTGCGAGTTATCAATGTCGTCCTGGCGATGTGATTGCAGTGCGCGATCGCGATCGGTCTCGACAATTGGTGGAACGGAATATGGAATATCCTGGGTTAGCCAACCTTCCCAGTCATCTGGAATTTGACAAAAACACCTATACCGGTAAAGTCAATGGCGTTATCGAACGGGAATGGGTGGCGCTACAAGTTAATGAACTGCTTGTGGTTGAGTACTACTCTCGAAAAGTTTAATTCAGCAGTCCCTCTCCCCTTTGCTTGGGGCTGAGGGGATCTTCTCGTTAACATGGAAGGTAAGATAATTGATAATTCATAATCTATATCATGCTCAAATCCCTCCTTGCTTTATTGGGAAGACAACCAGAAGACTACCAAGCTAACGTTGAAATCTATACTTGGCAAACTTGCCCGTTTTGTATTCGCGCCAAAATGTTATTAGGCTGGAAAGGGGTTAAGTTTACAGAATATAAAATTGACGGTGACGAAGCAGCGAGAGAGGAAATGGCAAAACGCGCCCATGGTCACCGGAGTGTTCCTGAAATTTTTATCAATAATGAACATATTGGGGGTTGTGATGAACTCTATGCCCTTGATAAAAGCGGTGAACTGGATAAACGCTTAATGCAACCAGCAGATGCAGTGGGATAAAGACAGCTACGACACCCATTGTCAGTGGATGCAATATGCTCTCCAATTAGCAGCAAAAGCGGGAGAGGTGGGAGAAATTCCAGTTGGGGCTGTTTTGGTCGATGCAAGCGGTCAGATTATGGGAGAAGGAAATAATCGTAAAGAGCGCGATCGTGATCCGACAGCCCATGCGGAAATAATGGCTATGCGGGCTGCTGCACAAAAACTTTCTGATTGGCATTTCAATCCATTAACCCTTTATGTCACCCTAGAACCTTGTCCGATGTGCAGCGGGGCAATTATTCAAGCTCGTATCGGAACCTTGGTTTATGGAGTAGATGACCCTAAAACCGGGGCAATTCGTAGCGTTCTCAACCTTCCTGATAGTGCAGCTTCAAATCATCATTTAGACGTTATTAGTGGCGTTTTATATCAGGACTGTCGCCAGCAATTAAAAACTTGGTTTCAGCAAAAGCGCGATCGTAAATAGATTAGTCGCTACACTGGTGAACTCGTCGTAACTTTAAAACATCACTCATTTGCTTAATTTGATTAAAGGAATGTTCCATCTGCTGATGATCTTTGACTTCAATCGAGAGACTGATTAAGGCAGGTTTACCCTTTCCAGTTTTTACACTGGCGTTACTGACATTAATATGTTGATCACTTAAACGCGCCAGAATATCTCGGAATACCCCGACTCGATCAATGACTTCGACTTCTAAATCCACCGTATAAGTGGGGGTGCGACCATTGCCATTACTACTGACAGGATTCCAATGGACGGGAATCACCCGTTCACTATCAATATTTTCCACGTTTGAGCAATCTTGACGGTGAATGGTTACGCCTTTAGTGCGGGTTACAACACCAACAATTGGTTCTCCCGGTAAGGGACAACAACAACCCGCACGGTGATACATTAAGCCTTCCACACCCGCAATGGGAGATTTACTAGGACTGTGAGAGGTGCTTTGACGAGAGGTAGTTGTAGGGAGCGTGTGAACCGCTTCTTCCTCTAAATTGCCAATTCCTTCCGTCTTCTCAACTTGTTCTTCCTGTAATGATTCTTCTCGTAACTTACTGGCGACAGAATTGGTTGTGATTTCCCCATAGCCAACGGCTGCCAGTAAATCATCTACATTTTGATGATTACACCGTTCGGCAACACGCTGCATTCGTTCTGATTTCATTAAAGAATCAGAACCGGATTTTCCGATTACTTTTTCTAACATGCTGCGCCCACGAGCAATATTTTCTTCCCGATGAGACCGTTTATACCATTGGCGAATGCGGTTGCGGGCGCTGGGAGTGACCACAAAGTTGAGCCAATCTAAACTCGGATGGCTATTTTTACTGGTAATAATCTCGACAATATCGCCATTGTGTAAGGGGGCATCTAAGACTGTCCAGCGTCCATTCACTCGCGCCCCTTTCATGTGGTTTCCCACTTCCGTATGGATATGATAGGCAAAATCAACGGGAGTTGCACCGCGAGAGAGGGCGACTACATCCCCTTGCGGGGTAAAGACGAAG
>JAVLCL010000546.1:0-2074 GCA_031580825.1 Halothece sp. Uz-M2-17 | reverse complement strand
ACATCAACAAGTGGACCATCAAAATCACAAAATACCGTCAGTACCTGACCAAAGGTCGCAGCATGCCCCTTCCGTTGAGGAAGGTGTAATCCGCGACTCTGTACATATTGCTCAGAAAAAGATGCAGTTTTTGGTATAGTTTCTAGAACCATAAAATTTGTACTTTGGAGGGGACATTTTTGTGAAGCTCCTTTACCTTAACAATTTTTAGATAAGTTTTCTAGTGTTTTTAGGATTTTTATGATTAGAAAAACTTATATGCATAACCGAAAACAGCAAACTCTCACTACCTTTAGTTGACTCAATGGACAATTTAACTCCCCCTACTGCAACTGGTACTCCTTTTGACAGAGCCATGATGCAACGCTGTTTGCAACTTGCCCGTCAGGGAATTGGAAAAACTTCACCCAACCCATTAGTGGGTGCAGTCGTTGTCCAGAATGGAAAAATTGTCGGTGAAGGCTATCATCCGGGGATTGGTCAACCCCATGCAGAAGTTTTTGCCTTACGTGAAGCGGGAGAAAAAGCCAAGTGGGGAACACTATACGTCAACTTAGAACCTTGTAATCATTATGGAAGGACTCCGCCCTGTTCGGAAGCTATCATTCAAGTAGGGATCAAAAAAGTCGTTATTGGTATGGCTGATCCAAATGCGACGGCTTCTGGTGGAAAACAACGCCTAGAAGCAGCAGGCATTTCAGTTCTAGTGGGCGTGGAAGAAAAAGCGTGTCGTGAACTCAATGCAGGTTTTATCCACCGCATTCTCTATCAACGTCCTTTTGGGATTTTCAAATATGCCATGACTTTAGATGGCAAAATTGCAACAACCATGGGACATAGTGCTTGGGTGACTGACCTTCCGGCACGAAAGCGAGTGTATCAAGAACGCTCTCAATGTGATGCAATCATTGTCGGTGGGAATACGGTGCGTCAAGATAATCCCTATTTAACAACTCATCAATTAACGACACAGAATCCATTACGAATTGTCATGACTCGGACTTTAGATTTATCCCCAGAGGCTCATATTTTTCAAGTGGATGAAGCCCCAACACTGGTTTTAACAGAACAAGACAATTTAGAAGCAACAAAACAACTGGAAAAGCAAGGAGTAGAAGTATTGCAATTATCACCATTAACTCCTTCAACGGTGATGAACTATCTTTATGAACGGGGGTTAGCGAGAGTGTTATGGGAATGTGGTGGAACACTTGCTGCTAAAGCAATTAAAGAAGGGGTGATTCAGCAAATTTTAGCATTTATTGCTCCCAAAATTATCGGTGGCGTTAACGCACCAACACCAGTGGGAGATTTAGATTTCAAGGCAATGACAGAAGCCTTAGTATTAGAAGAGATCACTTGGGAACAACTGGGAGATGACTATCTTTTAATCGGTAAACTTGTGAGACCAGCGAGCCGTTAACTGTTGCAATGACTAAAAGAGAAATTGTCAAGTTAATTTTGACGAGTCGTGGTGAACCGATTAAGCCCTTCCTTTCTCTTTGACCCGTCAATTGAAAATTAACAAACCAGTAGTGGCAAAATCCCAAAACTCATGTTAGAGTGATGGAGGTTGTTGATTTAATAACCGTTTAGGGAGAAAGGAGGTGATGCCCATGATTGAAAGTAGTAAAAGCATGGGTCACCTGATTGAAGTATGCCGGCTGTGTGCCGGGGCTGTTCTCTAATAGTCAGTTCCCTCCTCCCTTGAGAGGAGAAATTGACTGTGCGAGTTCCTCTCGGCAGTCAGGTTTCAATCAGAAGTGACCCGCTACACCGCTCTTGCTATCGAGTGTTCATTCACTCCCCAGCAAGAGCGGATAGTTTTTTTAAATTGGTTATTTGTTATTTGTTCTTCGTTCCTTGGACAGACTCAGCATAAGATAACCTCAGAAATTTGGGACAGCAGTCCCAGTAATTGACAATGATCGGAATTTGGATTTTAGGAACACAACTTTCTCTCAAACACGCTGCATTAAAAAGTTGTGAAGCGGAAAAAGAGCAGACTCCGGTCATTATGATTGAGTCTCAGGAATACGCAGCCCAACGCCGTTATCATCAACAAAAATTAATT
>JAVLCL010000545.1:0-2079 GCA_031580825.1 Halothece sp. Uz-M2-17 | reverse complement strand
GTCTTCGAGGTTATCGTAACCGCGATCAAGATGATGTAACCCTTGAATCGTGGTTATGCCCTTGGCTGCTAAGCCAGCAACTACTAACGCAGCAGAAGCCCGCAAATCCGTTGCAATCACGGGAGCACCGGTTAGCATCGAAACGCCCCGAATAATCGCTTGCTGACCTTTCAACCGAATATCAGCCCCCATACGCTTCAACTCAGCGACATGACGGAGACGATTTTCAAAGACAGTTTCTGTAATCACACTATCCCCTTCACTCAAGGCGAGTAACGCCATCAGTTGGGCTTGCATATCTGTGGGGAAACCGGGATAAGGCAGGGTTTCAATATCCGTTCCGTGAAGGGTGCTCGGAATTAAACGTAAGCAGTTAGGGGCATCGGTAACAATTTTTACTCCCATTGCTCTTAATTTAGCAATAACAGGCGTTAAATGCTCGGGAATCACAGGGGATAAAGAAATTTCAGAATTTGTAATTGCCCCAGCGACTAAAAAGGTTCCGGCTTCAATGCGGTCTGGAATAATCGGATAATCAACACTATGTAGAGATTTAACCCCAGAAATGGTAATCGTATTGGTTCCCGCCCCTTGCACTTTTGCACCCATGGCAATACAGAAGTTGGCTAAATCCACCACTTCCGGTTCCCGTGCTGCATTTTCAATGCGAGTTTCCCCGTCAGCTAAGGTTGCAGCCATCAAAATGGTTTCGGTTGCACCAACACTAGGATAATCCAGATAAATATCTGCGCCCTGTAGGCGATTATGACTTCCCGGAATATCCGCATAAACAATCCCGTGTTCAATGCGGACTTTTGCCCCCATTGCTTCTAAGCCCCGCACATGAAGATCTACAGGACGCGCCCCGATCGCGCATCCCCCAGGTAAAGGCACTCGCGCCACGCCTAAACGGGCTAACAATGGACCAATCACAAAGAAACTCGCCCGTAAACGAGAGACGAGTTCATAAGGCGGTTTTGAGGTGGTAATCTCTTGAGCGTTAATATCTAACGTATCCCGATCGCGGTTTAGTTTCAGTCCCAAGCTGGCTAAAACATCGCCCATGTGATTAATATCGACCAGAGAGGGAATATTCCGCAAACGGCACTCACCTGCACATAATAATGTTCCTGCCATAATGGCTAAGGCAGAATTTTTTGCCCCACTAATCGTAACGTGTCCCTTTAATTGGGTTTCTCCCCAAATTTTTAGGACGGAAGGGGGTTGGGTCTCAATTGGTAAATTAATGGCTCTATCCTCCACAAAAACACACCACAATCAAAATAAAAACTTAAAAAGTTGCTTTGATTGTATCGGATTCGGGGAAAGAGCAAGTAACTAATCACACTTTTTGCATTGATTTTTGTCCCAATTTCTAGGACGCTAGAGGTTGCTTATCAGATTAAAGATTAAAAGGTTAAAGAAAACTGATGTCATCACAGCATTTATCGGAAAAAGTTGCGATTGTTACCGGTGCCTCTCGTGGAATTGGTCGCGCGATCGCGATCGCGCTGGCTGAAGCAGGAGCAAAAGTCGTCGTTAATTATGCTCGTTCGGATGCAGCAGCCAACGAAGTCGTGAAAGCTATTACTGATGCTGGCGGAGAAGCGATAGCCGTTCAAGCTGATGTCAGTGACGCGGAACAAGTGCAAAACCTCATCAAAGAAACCCGCAGTCAATATGGTTCAATTGATGTTTTAGTGAATAATGCGGGGATTACTCGCGATACGTTGTTATTGCGGATGAAACTGGAAGATTGGCAAGCAGTGATAGACTTAAATCTGACGGGTGTTTTCCTCTGTACACAAGCGGTCAGTAAAATCATGCTCAAACAGCGTCAAGGCAGAATTATTAATATTGCTTCTGTTGCTGGACAAATGGGCAATCCTGGACAAGCTAACTACAGCGCAGCCAAAGCTGGGGTGATTGGTTTTACGAAAACAACAGCGAAAGAACTCGCCTCTCGTAATGTCACCGTGAATGCAGTTGCACCCGGCTTTATTGAAACAGAAATGACCAGTGAGTTAGATGCAGAAGGAATCTTGCAATACATTCCTCTTGGACGTTATGGTCAACCAG
>JAVLCL010000029.1:5107-14357 GCA_031580825.1 Halothece sp. Uz-M2-17 | reverse complement strand
AGGATCAGGTGTTCAAGCCGTTTAGTTTTAGAGAAGGAAAAAGCCATGATTGAAGATGAAGAACTGAGAGTCATTTATCAAAGCACTAGCCAAGAACACTTACAAAAGCTAGAAGCAGGAATTCTGAATCTGGAAAAAAATCCTAGTGATTTGTCTGCATTATCGGAACTGATGCGTGAAGCCCATAGTTTGAAAGGAGATTCTCGGATTTTGGACTTAACAGAGATTGAACAACTGACTCATAAAGTGGAAGATATTTTGGGGGCTGTGAATCGCCAAGAAATCACCATGACCCCAGAATTGAGCGATCATTTATATCAAACCCTTGACGCGATCGCGCAGTTAGTAGAAACCGCCACCAGCGATACTCCCAGTCAGGTTGACACCAACGCCCTCTTGCAAGAAATGGAGCAGCTACTTAATGATCCACCCACTCCTGAATCAGTAGAAGAGATGGAAGACGTTTGTGCTGATGCTAAAGATACCTTTGAGTTTGAATTAGAAGCAACCTTTGATTTGGAAGGCGAGACTACAGAAGAATCCCCTAGTGTGAAAGACATAGACTCTCCAGACGAGAACATAGATCTCTCATTAATGATTGCGGATGAAGAATTGCGGGGACTCTATCAAAATTCCAGTCAAGAACATCTGCAAAACCTAAAAACTCATCTTCAAGACTATGCCCGTCAACCTGAAGATCAAAATATCCTCGAAAAACTGCTGAAAGAAGCCGAGAATCTCAAAACCGATTCCATTATTGTTGGCTTAGACGGAACAGAACGCCTCAGCGAAGCCCTAGAAGATATTTTTGATCAATTGGTGTGTCAAGACATTCCCTATACCCCAGAACTGCTCGATCGCGTAGAATATGTAGTTGCCGAACTCGAAAAACTGATTACAGAAGCCCTAGAAGGCGTTCCCAGTGGGGTAACTATCGATCGCGCGATCGCGGAACTCAGAGCAGACAAATGGCGTAACCCTGATAGTAACGGCGAACCACCTAAGAGTAACGGGACTGCCTATAAAGCTCAGCCTGACACCAGTTCTCCCCCTAAAGCTGACGATACCCGAGAGCAAAAACCCTATCGCATCGACACTATTCGCGTGCAAACGCAACATCTCGATTCCCTAATGACGCAAACCGGGGAATTAACCGTCACCAAAATTCGGATTGCACACACCGCCAACCAACTCGAAGAACTCTTTTCGCTTTGGGAAGACTGGAAAAACAAATATAACCGTCAGTTGCAAGACGACGATAAAAACAGCGACTTTGCTCGCATGGAAGAACTAATTACCCATTTGCGAGATGCCTCTCAAGAAAACAGTACCCGTCTCGATATGATTGCAGGGGATCTCGAAGAGAAAATTGGTACATTACGCTTACTTCCTCTTTCTACAGTCTTCCATCTGTTCCCCCGTATGGTGCGAGATTTAGCACGGGAAGAAAATAAAGAAGTCGAACTAATCCTCGAAGGCGGAGAAACCACTGCTGATAAACAAATCCTCGAAGAAATTAAAGATCCTCTCATGCACCTGATCCGCAACGCAGTGGATCATGGTTTAGAAACCCCAGAAGAACGGGAAGCGATGGGGAAATCCACTACGGGCAAAATTGGATTACGAGCTTATCAAACGGGAAGCAATATTGTTATTGAACTCACCGATGACGGACGAGGTTTAGACATTCAGAAAATTAAGCAAACCGCCGTCAAACGGGGACTCTATCATCCAGAAGAACTCGACGCAATGAGTAGCAATCAACTGTACTCATTGATTCTTACCCCTGGTTTTTCCACTCGTAGCTTTATTACCGAAGTCTCTGGGCGCGGTGTGGGTTTAGATGTCGTCCAAACCAACGTCCAACGCTTGAAAGGAAACATTCAAATTGAATCCACCCCTGGCGAAGGTTGCACCTTTAAAATTCAATTGGGAACCACCCTTGCTACTGCCAATGTTCTCCTTGTGGATATTCAAAACACCACCTATGGCTTACCCGTCGAAGCCGTACAAACCAGTTTCCTGGTGTCTCCGGAACAAATCTTCACCATCGAAGGACGCTCAACCATTTCCCTTGATAACCAAGCCATTTCCGTTGCGCGTTTAAGTGAACTGCTAGAACTTCCAGAAAATACTCAAAATCAGGACACTTCTAAACAACTCCCCTGTATCTTGCTCAATATCGGAGAAGAAAAATTTGGTCTGTTTGTGGATCAGTTGTTAGACACCCAAGATGTAGTGATTAAACCCCAAAGTAAAATTCTCAAACGAGTGCGGAATGTTTTAGGGGCGACCATTTTGGGAACTGGTGAAGTCTGCATGATCTTGAATCCCCAAGACTTACTGAAATCCTTACAACAAAAAACCACCAGCACCATTCATCAAAGCAGTAAAAAAGCGCAACCGCTCTATCAAGAAACCACCAAACCCGTTGTCTTACTTGCAGAAGACTCGATTACCGTTCGCACGCAAGAAAAACGCATCCTAGAGGGAGCCGGTTATGAAGTCGTCACCGCCGTTGATGGTTTAGATGGCTATAACAAACTGAAAACCCGTCATTTTGATGCCATTATCTCTGACGTGCAAATGCCCAACATTGACGGTTTAACTTTTGCCGAAAAAGTGCGACAAGAGCAAGAATACAGCGAAACGCCCTTTATCCTTGTCACCTCTCTTAATTCCGATGAAGATAAACGACGCGGTGCGCAAGCTGGGGCAAATGCCTACATCACCAAAGATAAATTCAATCAAGAATTGCTAATTGATACTCTCGGACGACTGGTTTAAGGAATTAATGATGTAGGGACGTTCCATGGAATGTCTCTACTCTACGAAGGACTAATGACCAATGACAAAGGACTAATAACCAATGACAATTCATGTGTTGCTCGTTGAAGATTCTCCCATTGCCACCATGATTCTGAAACGAATTATTGATAGTAGCCCTAGTCTGTCAGTGGTGGGAACAGCTAAAAATGGGGTAGAAGGATTAGAATTAATCCCGAAACTAAATCCTGATATTATCTGTACCGATTTACATATGCCCAAAATGGACGGGCTAGCCTTTACCCAAGAAGTAATGGCAGAATTTCCACGTCCGATTTTAGTGATTAGTGCTTCAGTGCAAGAAGATGATCCGCAAAACGTTTTCCATCTCCTACAAGCGGGCGCGTTAGAAGTGTTTCCCAAACCTCGCGCGGGGTTATCGCAAGAATACGAAGCCCTCCAAGCCGAGTTAGTGAGAAAAATTCGAGTTTTGTCTGGGGTGAAAGTGTTTCGGCGGAAACGAAAAACTCATTCTCCCGCACCCGTTGCTCCAAAAAGTACATCCTCACCGAGTCCTGTTGTTACTGCTAAAACGGGTAAAACCTCTGCGATCAAAGCCGTGGTTATTGGCTCTTCTACAGGGGGACCGCAAGCACTACATACCATTTTTCAGAGCTTACCGGCTGCTTTCCCTGTCCCCATTATTTGCGTTCAACATATTAGTTTAGGCTTTCTACAAGGGTTAGTGGATTGGCTGAAGAATCATTGTTCCCTGAAAGTCGAAATTGCCAAAGAAAAAGACTTCCCCAAAGCAGGAGTGATCTATTTTCCCCCAGAAAATCAACATCTCAAGCTCGATCGCCAAGGACGATTTGTTTATGATCAATCTTTACCCGTGACAGGGCATCGTCCCTCTGTGGATGTTCTTTTTGAGAGTGCATCCGCCTACTATCGCTCGCAAATGGTAGGAGTTTTGTTAACGGGAATGGGACGAGATGGCGCAAATGGACTGCAAACGATTCGTAAAGCGGGAGGAATGACGATCGCGCAAGATGAAGCCACCAGTATTGTCTTTGGTATGCCAAAAGAAGCGATCGCGCTGGGGGCAGCACAGCATATCTTACCGATTGATCAAGTTGCCAGCAAACTATTAACGCTGTTTAGTCTTTCTCCGCTTCCTCAGCGTTAAATTCTTCGGGATGAGTGGGCGGAATCCCCTTGATAGTAATTAATCCTTCAATGACTTCTTTGACAATCGGTGCAGCAACCGTTGACCCAAAAGCTAACGGTTTTTTCGGTTCATCCACCACTGCTAAGACGACATAACGGGGTTGTTGAACAGGAAAAATACTGACAAAACTGGTAATCTTCTCATTCCCGTAGGATCTCCCTTTCGCTTTTTGAGCGGTTCCCGTTTTCCCAGCAAGACGATAACCCGGAATTTGGGCGACTTCACCACTCCCTTCACTAACCACGGTTTCCATCATTGCTAAGACTTCTTTTGTGGTACGAGAGGAAAAGACTTGTTTTCGAGTTTGGTCTTTCTTCGTGACCAGATTCCCCTCTTGATCCACTAATCCTTTCACCACATGAGGCTTCACTAAATATCCGCCATTCGCGATCGCGCCGTGCAATTGTGCCAACTTAATCGGTGTTAACGATAACCCTTGACCAAAAGAAGCGGTTGCTGGTTCAATCGGATAATTCGTAAACTGAAACTTGCTTTTAATCGACCCCGCCGTTTCTCCAATTAAATCAATGCCGACTTTTTCTTCTAATCCCAATTCCTGCAATTTATGGTAGTAATCTAGGGGTGGCATACGTTCGATGATTTTAATCATCCCTACATTACTGGACACTTGCAGAATCTCAGCAATACTAATCTTGCCATGACCCCCATTACTAAAGTAGTCATGATTGCGAATCGTCCAACCCCCGACTTCAATTTTCCCTGGATCGTAGAGTTTTTCTTGAGGGGTAATTAATCCAGCTTCCAGCGCGATCGCGACATTAATCGGCTTAAACGTCGATCCCGGTTCATAAAGGTCAGTTACCCCCCAATTTTTCATGTCTGCTAAATCAGCCTTAAAATAGCGATTGGGATCAAACGTGGGTTCAGTAACAAAAGATAATAATTCCCCCGTTTCTACATCCATCACAATTACGGTTCCTCGTTTTGCATCAAACGCTTGCATTTGTTTTTTCAAGGCTTGATGCGCCAAACGTTGCAGGCGAATATTCAGAGTCAATTTCAGTTCTTTTTCATCAAACGCCACGGCTTGCGGAGGGAGAGACACTGGTAAGACATCACCATGACTGGTTTTTCTAACTGGGGAAATTTCTTTTGGAGTACGAGTCAGTTTTTCTTGTTGTGTAAACTCAATTCCGGTTTTCCCTTGGTGATCATCTTTTTGCACATAGCCTAAGACATTGGCTGCTAAGGTTTTATGGGGATAGTAACGAGCATATTTCGGTCTTAAATCTAAGCCATTACTCTTCAGTTCCCGAATCTGATCGGCTATTTCTTCTGTTAAATGATCTCGGAGTCGAATCCCTGTTGCTTGCTGTTGAAACCGATTTAATAACTTATCAGCAGAAGTATCGGTTAAAATTGAGCCTAATTTTTCAGCAATCACTGCGGGAGATTTCTGGAAGAGTTGAGGATGAACATAGAGCGTATAAACAACCCGATCCGTGGCTAACACATTTCCTTCACGATCTACAATAGAACGACGAGGAATATAATCTTTAAAAGAGCCAGTTTGATTCGCTTTGGCTAGAGCGTGTAATTGTTCTCCTTGTACAATTTGCAAGTAATACACTCTTCCCCCCAAACCGGTTGCAGAGAGGAAGAAAAAAGCCCAAATCAGACCTAATCTAACAAATTCCCAATTCACTGCCATAACCTTAGTACGAAATTGGACGATCAATTTGTGGCGGAATTAAATTTTCATCACCCTTGGTTTGAGGAGTGACTTCCGTTTCAGCAACGGGAGCAGGTTCTAAATAAATGTTACGCTCTGGCGTTAAGGCAACCCATTCTTGATTTTCTGTGCTACCTGAGGTTGCAATATGTTCTTTTAAGGCTTCATTAATACCGGTCACACTCCGTTCATAGCGTTGTAAACGTTGCAATTCTTCATACTCTTGATTCCAGGCTTGTTGGTTCCGAAACTGTAAGCCATACATGACTAAACTGAGCGCGATCGCGCCGAGAGCAACCAATGCAGACGTTCGTTGAACTAAGAGTAAAACCCGAATCAATAGGGGAATGGACTTTTTCTGATTCTTATTACGCCATTGCGGAGGAAGCGGTTGTGAGGTGACTCTCGAACCAGAGGATTTGGAAGGACGAACACGATTCGATGGTTTCGGTTGTTGAGCAGTCAGCATAATATTAAGGAGTGAAAAGAGAACTTATTGCCGTACCAACAGCATTAAAATTGCCATGATTTTAACACTAACTCTTATATTTGTTGCAGTGACCCGTGATCACTAATCAGTTACCATAGAACAATAAAATCTTTACTCCCTTAAACTGTTTTAATTGTTTTTTTCAGATGTCAGAGTTTTCCGTTCCCTCCGATCAAGTACGTCAACAAGCATTAGCAAGCCTGACTCGTCAACTGGTACAACAAGGGCATCCCGAACAGTATGCCCAACATATGGCAGTTGCAGCGATTTTTCAAGCGGATTTAGAATTACGAAATGCTCAACTTTCTCGTTTACTATCTTGGTTAAAAGAAAATTATCCTGAAGTTCATCCCCAAGGGCTAGACTTAGTTGAACAAACCCGAGAAGAATTTGAACAACGGGTGCAACAGCGGTAATGACTGAGTTTTTTACACAATTAGAAGCGCACTCCCAACGGTTATTTAATTTATTAGATGCGTTTCAACAAGCATCAATTCTAGTTGTCGGAGATTTGGCATTAGATGAGTTTGTGAGTGGGGAAGTAGAACGTTTGTCTCGGGAAGCCCCAGTTTTAATTTTGCGCCATGAAAAGACGGTACAAATTCCCGGTGGGGGGGGCAATGCTGTGTATAATCTAGCCAAACTAGGGGCAAACGTAAAGGTTGCTGGTTTAATTGGTAATGACCCCCAAGGAGAAGCCCTGAAAGAGATCTTTGCTCGTGCTGGTGTTGATACCACCGGCATGATTGCAGAGCGCGATCGCGCAACAGTCACTAAAACTCGCATCTCTGGTCATGCCCGTCAGTCTGTCACCCAGCAAATTGTTCGGCTAGACCGTAAATCTGATTCTGTACCGAGTGAAGACTCACTATCACAATTATCTAATTTTATCCAACAATCAATTCCAGAGGTGGATGCAGTCCTCTGCTCGGATTATGGTGATGGCGTTTTAAGTTTACCTGTGATTAACGCTGCATTAGCACACCGTCAAATCATGGTTGATGCCCAAAAAGATTTATCCCGTTATCGGGGAGCAACTCTATTTACACCGAATCTTCCCGAAGCAGAAGCAGCCGTGGGTTATAGTATTACTAACGATGATTTACTGCACCAAGCCGGAAACGATCTTCTCCAATTAACCCAAGCCCAACAGATCCTAATTACCCGAGGGGAAAAGGGGATGAGCTTATTTAGCAAAACCGGAGTAATTGATCATATTCCTCCCTTTAATCGCACTGATGTCTTTGATGTTACCGGGGCAGGAGACACAGTTGTGGCTGCCCTTACCCTCAGTTTATGTGCAGGGGGCACTCCTTGGGAAGCAGCAGTCTTAGGCAATCTTGCAGCAAGTATTGTTGTGCGTCAGTTTGGTACAGCAACAACGAATGTCGAGGAAATGCAAGTCGGCTTACAAACACTCCTTGACGATCCCAGCTTGTTAGAGTAGTCGCCATCGAGACAAAGAATCCTCTGACTCTGATAAGGAAAGTCCCCAGACCTTAACTTAAGATAAAATAAACCCTAGCCGACCTAAAAACTTTCAACCTGCAAAGATGACTGATTTTTCCCAAGCCATTCCCGTTACTCAAATTCGTTACAACGAACAAGGATTAGTTCCTGCAATTGTCCAAGATTATTTGGATGGTACGGTGTTGATGATGGCGTGGATGAATAAAACCTCCTTACAAAAAACCCTCGATACAGGGGAGACGTGGTTTTGGAGTCGATCGCGCCAAGAATTATGGCATAAAGGAGAAACCTCAGGACATCTGCAAAAAGTGAAATCACTACGCTACGACTGTGACAGTGATGCACTTTTGATTACCGTAGAACAATGCGGTGAGATTGCTTGTCATACGGGAGAACGTTCTTGTTTTCATCAAGTGGATGGCACCAAAGCACAACCGCCAGCAGATACCCTCTCCGATCTTTATGGCGTAATCTGTGATCGTCGAGATCATCCCACTGAGGACTCTTACACCTGTAAACTCATGGCAGGAGGGGATAATAAAATTCTCAAAAAAATTGGTGAAGAAGCCTCAGAAGTCGTCATGGCGTGTAAAGATGATGACCCGAGCGCGATCGCGTCAGAAGTAGCCGACTTGCTCTATCACACTTTAGTTGCGCTGTCTTACCATGATGTTGATGTGAAAGCAGTTTATAAAAAATTACAAGACCGCAAACGATAAAGAGAGGGCTGGAATCATGAAAACATTATCTCAAGAAAAATGTGTTCCCTGTCAAGGTAATGTGCCATCAGTCACAGAGCAAGAAATTGCTCAATATCAACCGCAAATTCCAGATTGGTCGATCAAAAAAGATCATGAAACCCGCTATCTGGAACGGGTTTATCCCCTTCCTAATTTTGAGAGTGCCTTAGCATTAGCACAACGGATTGGAGAAATTGCAGAACAAGAACAACATCATCCCACCTTAATTGTGGAATGGGGTAAATTAACCGTGCAGTGGTGGACTCATGCCATTAAGGGGCTGCACCAGAATGATTTTATTATGGCAGCGAAAACAGACCAAATTGTGCAACAATTCGCTTCTTAACTTCAGATCCCGAAGCGCGATCGCGGGAGTTTTATATGACATCTGACTATCTGGGCTCAAGGCAAAGGGGTTGAGGATGCTTCGGGCAAAGGTGATTTTTTACAAGGCTATGTTATGATCTTGATTTTATATCCCTTTGTCTGAAACCACTGAGTAATTTTGAATCTTCATCATTTCCTTAAGTCTTTGTCTCCTAGCTGCCATTTTCTTTACCCTTTATGCATCCTATGACACCCAGTTTTGATGTCATTTGGTTAATTCTCTGCGCCATTCTCGTGAGCACCATGCAAGCTGGCTTTTGTAGCCTTGAAAGTGGGTTAGTGCGAGCAAAAAACAGTATTAACGTTGCGATTAAAAATCTTGTTGACTTTTGTATTGCTTGCTTTATCTTTTCCCTATTTGGCTTCAACCTCATGTTTGGAGACTCTTTATGGGGATTAATTGGAACATATCTCCCAGCAACAAGCACTTGGACAGACTATGATTATGCTTATTTTCTCTTTCAATTAACATT
>JAVLCL010000029.1:0-5097 GCA_031580825.1 Halothece sp. Uz-M2-17 | reverse complement strand
TTGCTGCCAGTATTACTTCGGCAGTGATTTATCCCATTACAGGTCATTGGATTTGGGGAGGACAATTTTTTGCAACCGGATCAGGGTGGTTAAGGGAACTCCAATTTCAAGACTTCGCTGGGTCAACCGTGGTGCATTCGGTGGGGGGATGGATGGCATTAGCTGCGATTCTCATTATCGGACCTCGTCTGGGTCGCTTCAAGCCCAAACCGAGAATGATTGAAGGTCATAACTTACCCACGGCAGTTTTAGGGGTCTTTTTACTCTGGTTTGGTTGGTTTGGGTTTAATGGCGGGAGTACCTTAGCCTTTAATGAAGAAGTTCCCAAAATTCTGGTGAATACGGCTCAAGGCGGTGCATCGGGCGGATTGACTGCTCTGTTAACCACTTGGCTGATTAATAAACGTCCGCAAGTCCCCTTAATTATGAATGGGGTTGTCGGAGGATTAGTTGCGATAACAGCAGGATGTTCCTTGATGGATCCCCTTGCAGCCACTTCTGTGGGCGGAATTGGTGGGATTTTGTGTACCTTTTCCGCTCGTGTTTTAAATTATTATCGACTAGACGATCCCATTGGCGTAATTCCAGCCCACTTGGTTTGCGGAGTTTGGGGAACTTTGGCGGTGGCTCTATTTAGCAATCCGAATTTATGGGTCACTGACTATAACATTTGGCAAAAATTTGGCGTGCAATTGTTAGGAGTAACGATTGTTGGTTTATATGCCTTTTCCGTCAGTTATGCTTTACTCTGGGTTATCAATCGGCTTTATCCCCTGCGAGTGACACCCGAACAGGAACAGATTGGCTTGAATATTTCTGAACATAATGCCAGTACCGCCACCCAAGATCTAATTGCAAGTATGAATCTGCATTCTTTAAAGGGAGATTTTACCCAACCTGTTACCGTTGAACCAGAAACAGATGTTGCTCCGATCGCGCATTACTATAATCGGGTTTTAGAAAAAATGAATCGGAGTAAAGCAGAATTAGAAGCGAACCAAGAACGTCTGCTTGCGATTCTCAATTCCCCTGCATTTCCTGTGGTTATCAGTGATTCTCAAGAAGGAATTATGCGCTTTGTTAACGAACGAGCAGCAGAATTATTTGGGTTTACCTTACAAGAGTCGGGACGGTATCGGGAAAAAGAGTTTTGGTATGATCGCAGCGATCGCGCCGAATTTTTGCAACAAGTAAAAAACACAACTCACACCGCTAGTTTTGAGGCTAGGCTGCGTCAAGTGGATGGTACCCCATTTTGGTCACTGATTTCCGGTCTGGAAATTACCTATGATAACCGCACCTGCGTCTTATTTTCCTTTAGTGATATTTCGACTCAAATTAAACGGGAACATTCCCTGCGCTATTTAGCAAATACAGATCCCCTCACCGGAATTTATAATCGACGGAGCTTTATGGAGCAAGGAACAGCCATCATCGCAGGTTTACATCAAATGCACTGGCCGATCGCGCTTTTAATGCTCGATATTGATTACTTTAAGCAAGTCAATGACAAATATGGTCATGACAGTGGAGATCGGGTCTTACAACAATTTGCTAATACTTGCGCTTCTCTACTGCGAGAAGAAGATTTATTCGGGCGACTCGGTGGGGAAGAATTTGCTGTTTTGTTAGTTAAAACCTCCCTCGATACCGCAAAAATCGTCGCAGAAAAACTACGACAAGGAATTAAACAAACCCCCATTCAAACCGAAACCGATTGCATTGAAATTACCAGTAGTATCGGAATTGCTGCGGTGCATAACAATGACACCATGGAAGGAGTTCTCAAACGAGCCGATATTGCTCTGTACCAAGCCAAAGCCAAAGGGCGCGATCGCGTAGAATGTCATCGCGGTTAATTCAGTGACCAATGACTAATGACCAATAACAAATAACAAATGACTATATGATATAAATGTTACAAAGCCCTTTCAGCGCAACCTGAACCATGTACGCAGATCAAGATGAAGTTCGTCATTTAATTGACTTAATGCCAGCATCAGGGCGGATGCACACGAAAATCGTTCCTAAGCCCCAGCAGTCTCGTCTGATAGAAACCCCTTTTCCGATGCCTTGGCAGCAAGGAGCGCGACCCATTTACATTAATTTTGACTTGTGGAGTGATCTCTCGCGGGGAGAACGAGATTTAGCCTTATTACGAGCCGTCTGTTGGCTAACTGGGATTAAATGGTTTAAACCCGATTTATATCAAGGGGTGGTCGTTGCCGGTTTAATTGGTGCTGGTGTAGAAGCTGGGCAAGGAGATGCCATTGGTTTACTGGTTAGTGGGGGCTTAGCGGTTTTAGCCGGGAGTCAAATTTGGCGAAAAACGCGCAGTGTACAAACAGAATTAGAAGCTGATGAGGCAGCAGTCAAAGTTGCGCAAAGACGAGGCTATGATCCAGAAGACGCAGCCAAAGCCCTGTTAAGTAGTATTGAAAAAATCGCTGAAATTGAAGCGAGAAGTAGTTTCAGTTTTTCGGAATTAATCAGGGTACAAAATTTACGTAAATTAGCAGGTCGCTCTGCCGTGGGTGTGCCAGAAGGTGTCAAAAAAGAATTTTGATCGCTAGAATCGAAACCAATTACCCCTTTGGTCAAAGACAAACTAAAAATCAATTTAGTGTGATTTCTACAGAACTAGACACCATTCTCAAGCAAGCCCAAAATCAAGAACCGTTGTCTCCTGCAATCGGTGAAATTTTGCTGAGTCAAACAGATCCCAAAGCGAAAGAGGCAATTCGAGAAACAGCAAACGACCTACGTCAAAAACAAGCAGGGGAAACAGTGACGTATGTGGTTAATCGCAACATTAATTTTACGAATATTTGTGAGCAACATTGTAGTTTTTGTGCCTTTCGTCGAGATGAAAATACAGAAGGTGCGTATTGGCTGAATGTGGAAGAGATTTTAGCTAAGTGTGCGGATGCAGTGGAACGAGGCGCAACAGAAATCTGTATGCAAGGGGGGCTTAACCCAAAAGCAAAGATTAACGGTTCGAGTTTGCAATATTATCAGAACGTGGTAGGAAGCATTAATCAGGCATTTCCGCAACTCCACCTCCATGCCTTTTCCCCGCAAGAGGTGCAGTTTATTGCCCGAGAAGATGGGGTTAGCTACGAAACAGTAATCAGTGCATTAAAAGCAGTGGGAGTGGGTTCGATGCCGGGAACGGCTGCTGAAATTTTAGACGATCGCGCTCGCAAGATTATTTGTCCGGAAAAAATTAAGACCCAAACTTGGTTAGACATCATTAGCACCGCTCATCGTTTGGGAATGCCCACTACTAGCACGATGTTATCAGGACACATTGAAACCTCCCAACAGCAAATTCATCATTTAGAACAATTAAGATCCCTACAAGAAATTGCTATTACGAACAACTATCCGGCTCGGATAACTGAGTTTATTTTACTGCCCTTTGTAGGAGAAGAAGCGCCGAAACCCTTACGCCAACGAGTTGGACGCGATCAGCCGATTTTAGAAGATGCTTTATTATTAACTGCAGTGGCGAGAATCTATCTCGGACAATGGATTCCCAATCATCAACCGAGTTGGGTTAAACTGGGAGTTTTAGGTGCGACACAAGCTCTCAATTGGGGTTGTAATGATCTGGGAGGAACCTTAATGGAAGAGCATATTACAACCATGGCAGGCGCGCAGGGGGGAACTTGTTTGGAGGTATCTGATTTACAACGCGCGATCGCCTCTATTAACCGTCCTTACCAAGAAAGAAATACCCTGTATCAATCAGTAACCAGTGATCAGTTGCCAGTGACCAAATAACAAATAACAAATAATTATGTATAACAATAATCACCATGATGATGACTCTCGCTATAATCACAATGGTTCTCGTCGCTCCACGGAGTGGCCCTTTAGTGAAGATCATGACCCCGAGTTGGCACGTGAGTTTTCGGAAAAAAAACGCTCTCAACCTTTGACGCAACAAGGTAAAGAAAACTTACGATTATTACAACGGTTTTATATTAGTCTGATTGTGACAGGAGTTGTTGTCGGTGGAGTCTTAACATTAGGGCTGGCTTTATTATTAAATAACTGGGGACTCCTTGACTCGCCTAAAGATAAATATCCAGAAAACTATGAGCAAAGAAACATTATTTTTAAGGGGATTAATCGCCAGTTTGGGAGTGAGTCTAGCCTTAACTCTAGCGACTCCCATTGAAGCCCAAACTCCTTTCAAAAATCCGTTACAAGTCGAAAACTTTAATGATCCACTGTTGCCACAAACGCCAGTCCAGCGTCCATTAAGTCCACTGGAAAAGTTGCGTTTAAAAGAGGCTCTAGATGAACTTCATGAAAAAGCGCAACTCAGTTATCAACAGGGAAAAATTGAAGAAGCGTTTCAAGTTTGGTATCGAGAATTGCGATTGCGTCAGAAACTTGATCCTATCAATGAAGTAGAAGCACTGGGGCGAGTCGGGAAAACTGCATGGCTTGAAAATCGTTCGACTGATTTTCGGAATATTCGGGAAAGATTGCGAGTCATTGCACAACAAGCTCAAGAAAATAATAATCGTCAGTTACTAGAAACTATTGCTGAAAATTATGAACAAATGCGAGAACTAGAGGGCGCGATCGCGCTCTATGAAAAATTAGTAGAAGATAGTAATCAACCCAATCCTTTACTGGAAAAAATTGCCCAACTCCACGCCAATCAATTTCATTATCAAGCAGCAGCCGATGTCTATGAAAGACTTTTAGATCAAGCGGAACAACAAGCGAATACTACAGCAGTTATTAATTACTTAAAACAACTCACAACATGGTACGAACAAGCAGAGAATCCCGAAGCAGGAATTAAAACCAAACAGCGTTTAATTGACCTTTATCAACAGCAAAATAATCAGCAAGCACTTCCTGCAATTCTAGTTTCTCTCGCAGAAGATTATGTCAAGCTCGACCAGTTTGATCAAGCCAGTACGACTTATCAAGAAGCCTTTCAAATCGCTCGTTCTCAACAAAAATACGCGATCGCTGCAATGGCTTTAGAAAACCTTGCCCAACTGTATCATAATGATGGCTCTCTTCAGGCGACTTTGGAAATCTACGAGCAACTGTTAATTATCCAACAAC
>JAVLCL010000544.1:0-2095 GCA_031580825.1 Halothece sp. Uz-M2-17 | reverse complement strand
TTTCGGGTCTTGTAACATTCCCGCATTCCCTAACTGATTAATCGCTTCGGGGAAGAATTTGGGCGAAACCGCTAAATAAAAAACCCGATTGCCTCTCGTTCCTCGTTTGCCATCTAATTCTTGCAAAAAGGCTTTTAATTTCTGGTAACTTTCCTCTTGATCCATGTTGCCAGAGCAATAATATAGCCCCTCAGCAAAATCGTTCCAGAGTTCTTCATTACCAATCCCAGTGGAATAATTTTCCACCCCTTCGCGCATTTGTTCCCGAAAATAGTCGTGACTCCAATCGCGACGGGCAACACCAACAATGGTTAATTCCCCGGGAAGCCGATGTTCTCGTTTCAGTTGGTAGAGGGCAGGAACCAATTTCCGTTGGGTTAAGTCCCCTGACGCGCCAAAAATGACCATAATGGCAGGTTCGGGGATGCGTTCTTGTTGTAAGCCGATGCGGAGGGGATTTTCTTTAACTGCTACCATATTTTGGTTATTGAGTTATTGGTGATTCATTATTGGTTAGATTAATAGTCCCCCTCTAGGCAAGAGAAGGGGTAAGAAAACCCCCATTTTCTAACATGGGGGAATAGAGATTTAGTTATACGGCTGCAAGCTGTTTCACTTTATTTTCAAGGGAAGACAGGAGCGATTCGTAAGGTTTAACGAATTTGTCAATGCCTTCTTCCAGTAATTCAGCCATGACTTGATCTAAGTCGATATTGACATCGGACTCTTTGAGGGTTTCCATGAGTTGGTATGCCTCGTCAATGTCGGTTTCAATGCGATCGCCGGGATGGCAGTGATCAGTACAGGCTTCAATGGTTGCCGGTGGCATGGTATTAACCGTGTTGTTACCGATTAATTCATCCACATACATAACATCGCTGTAGTCGGGGTTTTTCGTGCCGGTACTTGCCCAGAGGAGGCGTTGCACGTGCGCGCCTTTTGCCTCCAGTGCTTTCCAGCGATCGCTGCCGAAGATTTTCTTGAACTCTTGATAAGCAATTTTGGCGTTGGCAATGGCAACTTTACCTTTAATTGCTTCTAATTTGGCTTTTGTTGCTTCTTCGTCTTCCCCTTTCACTTTCTCATCGATCATTTCGTCGATTTTGACATCAATCCGACTGAGGAAGAAACTTGCCACAGAGGCAATTTTGCTGATGTCGTTGCCATCTTCTACACGCTTTTCTAAACCGCGAATGTAAGCCCAAGCGGTGTCAATATAGCTCTGTACAGAGAATAACAAGGTAACATTAATGTTAATCCCATCACGGATCGCTGCTTCTACCGCCGGTAACCCTTCGGGGGTGCCAGGAATTTTAATCATGACATTTTCCCGACCGATTGCTTTGAAATAGCGACGGGCTTCACTGAGAGTACTGTCTGTATCTTGCGCGATCGTGGGTGGCACTTCAATACTCACATAGCCATCCAGCCCATTGGTTTCATCATAAATAGGGCGTAGGGTATCGCAGGCTTCTCGGATATCTTCAAAGACTAAGGATTCGTAAATTGCTTGTACGGATTTGCCTTCTTTAATGCCAGCTTCAATATCCGCATCATAAATTTGGTTTCCCGCGATCGCTTTTTCAAAAATGGTCGGGTTTGACGTAATGCCATGAATTCCGCCTTCTTCCGTCAAGCGTTTTAACTCACCGGAGTGGATAATGTCACGACTGAGGTTATCCATCCAGACGCTTTGACCATACTCTTTTTCAATTTGCAGAATTAGATTTTGCTCTGCTGTAGTCATGATTGTCATTCCTCCTTATAATTTTTTTGTGAGCAACGCTCAGAGATTACATTGTTTGCCTAGCCCATAAGGCGCGATCGGTTGCTGAATTACAATTCATCCGCCATAGCAGGTTCTTGAGAACTGGCATCTTGCTTTTTGTAGAAAGATTCCACTAACTCCACATTTCTCGGGCTACCAATAATGAGCGGGGAGCGACCATGAAGTTTTTCTGGCACGAGATCCATGATGTTTTCTGTCCCCGTACTCGCTTGACCACCGGCTTGTTCAACTAAAAAGGCAAGGGGAACGGACTCATATAACAAGCGTAACTTACCTTCCGGTTTACTCACTGTGCCGGGATAGAGA
>JAVLCL010000543.1:0-2098 GCA_031580825.1 Halothece sp. Uz-M2-17 | reverse complement strand
ATGACAAAGTTTGGAAACTTTCTTGCGGTCGATGATGTTGATATCGAGCTTGAAACTAGACCTAGATCTAGATTTAGAATCAAAGAGTGCTCCTGTGAGCAGATCCCTTTATTCTTTTTTGATTTGAATTACTGAGTTTCTAGAATTATTCTTAATGCCTAGCGATATTGTTCAAAAACTTGAATTACTTCTTGGCTCGGCTGATCAATGCAAGTATTTTTGACTTGATCTGTTACCGCCACTAATTGACCAATATCTATCATTGTTTCTTCTCTTTTACCACTCATATAACCGTGCATAAAAAGAATCGTATTTTCTTCTTCTTCTCCATCCATGAGTAATAATTCACGGCAGGTTATTGCTTCCAAATTGATGGGGGAAACGGTTTGATTTTCCGGTTGTGCAAGCGCCTCAACCCCGATACTTAGAACTCCCATCGTCATACTTGCTAACAACAAACTTTTTTTTTCAATATTCATGTTTTGCTCCTTATTATTGGCGTTCGCGAACACAACGGTCATAGGCTTCTCTTACCAAGGCTTGCCTTGATTGTGATCGGCGAATCCCCCCTCCCACAGCCCCAAAACCAGCCCCAGCGAGAGCCCCTCCCCCTGTATCACCAAGAATTGCCCCAAAGAGTGCGCCACCAGCAGCCCCTCGTGCAGCCCCTTCTAAAGCACCTTCTCCTCTATGTCGATTAGCGTAATCTTCTGCATAGCGTTGACAAAAACTGTGTAAACTTTCACTGGGAGCCGATTGAGCCATCACAGATAAACTTGACATCAATATTAAGCTGGATACAGCGATTGATTTTGTTAGCCAACTGATATGAATTTTGATCCCCATAACTAATTTTGAAGCATGATTTACTCTTTAAGTAGCTTTATTTTAAGCTAACTGACAATACTACTTACGTATATTATTAAATATTAATACAAAAATTTATGTGTGGGTATAAGATCGTTACAAACTTGGCATCAAGTTAAAAGGTGGTGCGCGATCGCGCAGGGCTTGTTTCAAAAATCTTGAGTCTGCCCCAGTTTTTCCTTAAACCCACAACCATTAGCGAAAGTATGTTTTTCAGGTCGTCTCATGAGTAAAATAAAAATTATGGCTGGAATTATAGTGATTCCAGATCAAACCCCTATAATCAGTGAGGTCTAATTGAGAGGACATACCGTTAACCTTGCTCTACGGAAATCAAGTGGAATGACGATAAAAAGGAGTGGAGTATTATTAGTAATTGTGTTGGGGCTATTTTTCATCAATTTGCCACCAGTATATGCCGATGCCTACAATATCGAGTCTGTCAATATTTCACGAGGACAACTGGATGAGGCAAAATTATTCATTTCAGGAGGCACAATGCGAAAACAAATCGTGGATTCGGGAACTTTAAATCCCCAATCATCAACAACTGGCGAATTAAATATTATCAACATTGCAACCGTTCAACTCACTTCTGAGGATCCAGTTCACCCCATTGAGAACGCATTCAACCATCAGCAAGGTAAAGGAGTAAGTTATTGGGCTGCTGCTACCTCGGGACCTCAAACCATCACCCTTATCTTTGATCAACCCCAAGTGATTCGGAAAATCCAACTTGAAATCGAGGAAGTCGAAGTGAACCGCACTCAAGTGCTTCAAATTTCAGTCTCTTACGATGGAGGTCAAAGTTTTGAGAAGGTGCTCCAGCAAGATTATACTTTTAGCTCACCCGGAACGACATTTCAACACGAAGACTGGACAGTTAATCTCGAACCAGTCACACACTTTCGCCTGCATATTGTCCCTGATCGAGATCATAATCTGGCTATTGCGAAATTAAGTTCACTCATCTTATCTTCAGAAAATTGACATACTCACCGTCCTTCTAGGGCGGTGATTCTTCGGTCTTCACAGATTCCGAATTACTGGTTCAGCGACATCACTTACCGAATCAGGTTTCCCTTTACCAGCAGAGGCGAAAGTCTCCCCAGTCGTTTGAGGTTTCCCTCTAGTTCCCCAAGGCAATTGGGTACTATTTAGACAATCCATTTTTTTGTTGATTGGTTTAATCTCGATGAGAGATCAAGGTTTTTAGACTGGTTAAATACCT
>JAVLCL010000028.1:0-14412 GCA_031580825.1 Halothece sp. Uz-M2-17 | reverse complement strand
CTGCTAGTGATGCGCCAACTGTACGCACCGAAAGTAATACGCTCGATATTCGGGGGTATCGGGTGGCTCAAGCCGAAAGCCAACTTGAAAACGCCATTCGCTCTCAAACTCGTGGCGCGTTATGGGTCATTCATGGCAAAGGAACCGGAAAATTACGTCAAGGGGTGCAAGAATTTTTGAAGCAGCATCCACAGGTAGAACGTTATGAAACTGCTCCCCAAAATGAAGGGGGTTCTGGGGTGACGGTGGCTTATTTAAAATAATTCTAAAGCGCGATCGCGCCGAGTACAAAAATCCCTAGCTCTTCTCAAGCTAGGGAGCAATGGATTAGGATACAGGATGTTAATGATTGATCTTAAGCATCGTAGTAGAGAGAGAACTCGTAAGGATGGGGACGCAAACGCAGCGGGTTCACCTCATTATCTAATTTGTATTCAATCCAGTTATAAATAAATCCTTCCGTAAAAACGCCACCCTCAACTAAGAATTGATGATCATTTTCTAAGCATTCCAATGCTGCTTCTAAAGAACCTGGTGTAGAAGGAATCTTGCTGAGTTCTTCAGGGCTGAGATCATAAATATCAACATCTAAGGGGTCACCGGGTTCAATTTGATTTTTAATGCCATCAATACCAGCACAGAGCATTGCAGCAAAGGCAAGATAAGGGTTACAAGTGGCATCAGGACAACGGAACTCTAAACGTTTGGCTTTGGGATTCGTTCCGGTGAGGGGAATCCGCACTGACGCAGAACGGTTTCCTTGGGAGTAAACTAAGTTTACCGGTGCTTCAAAACCAGGAACTAAGCGTTTATAGGAGTTGGTAGAAGGATTCGTAAACGCCAGTAAGGCAGGAGCGTGTCGTAAAATTCCACCAATATAGTGACGGGCGGTGTCACTTAAGTTCGCATAACCACTTTCTCCCCAGAACGTTGGTTGTCCATCTTTCCAAATGGATTGGTGAACGTGCATTCCCGAACCATTATCGTTAAAGATCGGTTTGGGCATAAAGGTAACACTGCGACCGTATTTTCTTGCCACATTTTTAATGACATATTTATAGGTCATTAAGTGATCCGCAGCTTTAACGAGCGTTCCAAAGCGAAAGCCTAATTCCCCTTGACCACCACTGGCAACTTCGTGGTGATGTTTTTCAATGGGAACCCCACACTCTGCCATGGTCAACAGCATTTCCGTCCGCATATCTTGTAAGGTATCGGTAGGAGGAACCGGAAAATATCCTTCTTTATAGCGGGGTTTGTAGCCTAAATTCCCACCCGCTTCTTCTCTTCCCGAATTCCAACGCCCTTCCACGCTATCAACGTGATAGTAGCCTTCATTATAGGTTTGGTTGAAGCGAACATCATCAAAGACGAAAAACTCAGCTTCTGGTCCGAAAAAGGCAGTATCACCAATCCCAGTGGAAATCAGATAATCAATGGCTTTTTGGGCAATGGTACGGGGATCACGATCATAGAATTCTCCTGTCCGAGGTTCTTTAATCGAGCAGACCATGCTGAGAGTTTTTTCCTTCATGAAGGGATCGATCCAAGCTGTTGTGGGATCGGGAACCATCATCATGTCAGACTCATTAATGGATTTCCAACCGCGAATACTTGAACCATCAAAAGGCACACCGTCAGTAAAAGAATCTTCATCAATTTCACTACGGTAAATCGAAAGGTGTTGCCAAATTCCAGGCAGGTCAATAAATTTGAGGTCAATGATTTTAATATCTTCGTCCTGAATCATCCGTAGGACTTCAGCACCAGTTTCGGGCATGGCTTACTCCTTAAATTTGATTTTTAAGCATACGGTCTCGCCTCATCCTAGAGACTGACTTAGGCAGTTGTTTGTATTTGATGTTACAGAATCATCACATTTTAAAAGGAATTTTAAGTTAGTCTTTGGGATTATACGCAATAACTGTACGATGACGGGGGCTGTTGGGAATGATTTTCGGTGCTGTAAATCCAGCCTCAGTTAGGGCTTCGTGCAAATCAAGGGTGAAATATTCATCCAGGTAAGGTTCGGTACTTTTAAGGAGGGTAAAGACATAGGGGGGCATTTTTTGATAAACCGGTGATTGCGGATTCATATCCATGAGACAGAAATAGCCCCCTGGTTTGACTACACGTTTCGCTTCTTGGAAAATTGCTTTTGCTGGCTTTTGAGGTAGTTCATGGAACATTAAGAACGCAGAGACCAGATCATAGCTGTTATTGGGTAACTCCGTTGCTTCTGCTGCTGCGTGTTGCCATTGGATGTTCATTTCTTTCTGACGGGCTTGATATTGTGCAACAGAAAGAAAATAAGGCGACAGATCGACTCCTGTTATCTGGGCTTGAGGGTAACGTTCTTGCAGGGCAAAACTGCTCATTCCGACACTACAACCAAGATCAAGAATGGTGTCTGGTGTTATTGGCAGTTGTTCTTGCAGAATTTGATGATAACTGTCTCGTAATCGCTGGTCACCATCAGCACCGCTCTCTTCCCAGAGTTTAGCGTGAACAGCATAGGCAGCAACTTCTACTTCTAGGGCTGCCTCCCAACTGAGATTTCCTTTTTCGTAAGCATGAAAAGAACAGGTGTAATAATCGGGATAGTCAAGATTAGGATTTTCAATGGTGACCAGTTCACTGTCCCAATCATGTTGTTTTAATTGTGCCACGCGATCGCGCCAAGGAACGCCAATTTCTTCGGCTCGTTTAATCATCATATTTCGCGCCCGAGATTTAGCCAATTGATAAACGGGTTGAATGCCTAAAATCCCATTGACTAAACGCGATTTAAAATCTGATTGAGTGACGGTGGTTGTTGTCATTTGCTCTCCTTATTTCTGCTCATTCTTAAATAAGAGGATAGCAGAAAATCAAGTCAGAGAGCAGAGTCTAGAAAGGCTTTTCAGCTTGGATTAATGAGTCAAGTTTTTTATACTTTTTGTAATAAAAATTGAGCAAAATTTAAAATTTCTTCGCGTTTTTCTTCAGGCAAGTTATTAACAATCGCGATAATTTTATCACTGGTTGTCATCCATTCTTCTGTTTCCGCTTGCCAAATCACGATAAATTGCTCAGTGGAAAGCACACAAGGTTCACTGGCTTCTTCAATATCTTCAATAAATTCAACTTCAAAATGAGCTTCGTCTAAACTATCAATTATTCTTCCTTTGTGACCAATGGCAAGATTATATTCGGGAAGATTGACAAGGAGTTCAACAAGATCATTGAGAGAGGGTTGAATCATAATCTTTCTTAAGTTTTGCGTTTAATGATTCCATTTTTAGGTTCCCCTCTTCCTAACTGTTGTCAATCAATCCTATTTTTAAGTTGGTTGAGGAACTAAGGCTTAAGCTCAGTATTTTTGTTGTGGACAAATCAACCAAATCCTATTCAAGATATCTCAAAGAAAATTCTTAACAATAGTCACTCGCAAGGGTTAAATATTGATTAACAAAGAAATTAGGTTGGGTACAACGGAATCAGTCCCAACCTATTATATTTAACTTATTTTAGAGGCTTAGTCAATATCAATAATCCAAGTGCCAATATAACGCCGAATCGCAACGTCATTAGGAACATCGACTTGGGCATTAAAATAGAATGTTCCTCCAAAACGAGGATTTTTCACATTAGAAAAAACGATTTCCACTTTGGTATCTGGTTCAATGGGTTCTTCTAAACTCAGAGACACCAGTTGCTCTTCTTTATTCCACTCAATATTACTCAGGGGTTGCGGTTCGCCATCAATTCTGACTTCCATTTCATCGGTATCAAATTTCCCCTTATAGTAGTCTGGATAGGTAATATAAAATTGAGACGCGCCAAAAGGTAATTTTTTACTGGGAATACGGAGACGGTAGCGATCCCAACGTCCCGATTGTCCATCAAAATCGAGACGATAGTCTAAGATATTCTCCCGCTTAACACCACTAAAGATTGTAATCCCCGAATTGCTATTATTTTGGGCTAGAGCTTCTAAAGCGGGACTGAGGGCAAGGACACCACCTGCTAACATTAACGAAGAGAATAATTTTTTCATCATAAGGAGTAACACCTAATAAAGATATATCTTCTTTTCAATGTATCAGACTCTTTTGGGTAAGGGGATTAGTTACTGTGACAGAAACCAAATTAGCTATTTTTGCAAGGTTAATAGATATTTTGCAATACAAGAGGCAGCCCCTGATTTTCCCATGCGCTGTGTACCATTATCTGCAATTTGTTGTAAACGATCAGGATCGGTAAATAATTCCTGAAAGACTTCTCCGGCTTGGGCAGGCTTTTTCACCAAAATAACAGATGCTCCCAGTAAGCGAGTTTGGGCTTCGGCAAAAGCGGGGGTATATTGGGGTCCGTTTCCTGGAAAGGCAATGACAGGCTTTCCTAAACCGACAAATTGTTCAGTTGCAGTTCCTGCCATAGCAAGGGCAAGATCAGAGGCAAGTAAGCAGCTATGATAAGCGTTTTGGGTCAAAAATAGAGGGGTTGTTCCTTTTTGAAACGCTAACCCCTGTTCATCTTGAATAATACTTGTTGTTGAGGGATTAGTCTGGGGTTGCCATCCCTGGGCTTGTAATGATTCGCAAAACGGATCTAAATTGAGGCTAGGCGCGATCGCGCTGAAAAAAGATAACCGACGCTTCCCTTCTCGTTGGATAATACTTTCCACTGCATCTAAAATCAATTGCCAATTTCGTTCGGCTTCGGGAGATCGTGAACCAGGAAGCAGTAAAATACGCAGCGATCGCTGCAGGTCTGATTGTTCTAAAATGGGGACTTCTGGAACAATCCCATCCATCATCGGATTACCGAAATCATAAGCGGGAATCTTAAACTGTTGCAACACTTGTGTGGTTAACGTATCCCGAGGAAAAACGCCACGACAACGACGGGTTTTCATTAAACAACGTTCCCAAGGGAGATAGACGGAACCTAATTTTCGTTCTAAAGTCGAAGTTTTCGGAAGCCAGCCGATTTCATCTCGTAAATAATACTCAGACTTTGCTGTTCCCACAAAACAATAATCTGTTCCACTCAACCCTGCAAATAACAAGGGAACAATATCCCCCACAGCCAAAATCAGTCCTCCTTGTTTTGCCCAACGTCGTATCGCTTTCAGTTGTGCTAAAGTCAAGGCAATCAGCCCACCCCGAAGATCTCGCCATAATTCTTTTGCATCCATGTAGATAAATCCGCCAGAAGGCATCGTTTTCCCAGGGGTAATCAACGGAATGCGCGATCGTTGATAGGCGATTCCATCTCCAACAATGGGTAAAGCAGTAATTTCAACCCTTGGATCCTGTTGACGTAACGCTTCAAGAATCCGAACTGCGATGACATCTTCGCCATGACCATTGCTGAGACAGAGAAGTTTCAAAATTTGATGACTGTATTTTAGATGTAAGTTTCTTCTCTAAATTACCATTTTGAAAGAGCGATCGCGTTTCATAGAAGTTGCCGTAAAACCAAGCGGCACGGTTCTTAGGGAGGAGAGAGGCGACTCTCGAATCCTACCCGCTATGTTTCAAGAGCGGGTTCGGCTGGGGATTCTCTGGTAATTTGACAGGGAAAATTGTGACATAAGGAGAAAGGTTTTTTGCATTCACCCAACCGGAATAATGACGAACTTTTGTTTTCTGATCCGTTAATTGCAGTAATTCTAAATCTCCGCGCAAAGCATGATGCGTATTGGCAGGATAGCCTTCAGCATAGCTATAGGTTGTCCCGATGCCACTGGGACCTCCCCCTACAAAATTAAACGCCACCTCATCAAATCCTCGTTGGAAACGAGTGCCATTCCAATGCCATTGTTGTCCGGGCCAATAGATGGGAGCAAAATAAGGCGGGACTTCCCAATCTCCTTGAGACCAATCATCTTTACCTTCTTGAACTGTAATCTCAAATCCTTCCTCATATCGAATTTCATAGCGTTGTTCTGAGGAAAAGAGAGGACTTTGCCAGAGAATTTCTAAAGGTTCTGTCGGTTCTAGGGTTGTGGCTGCTGCTTCTGCGCTAGATGTGGGATAGAGAGCAATTTCTTCTGGGGATTCTGCAAGAACTGCATAACGCCAACAAGACCAACTCTCTCGCTGGTCAATACTTTGCCATTGCACCTGACAAATGCCATTCCCAGTTCCCAGCCAAAGGTTTTCTCCTTCTATAAAAAGTTCACTGGGAATGGCGCCGACCATAGGACTATTGCGGATATGGTAAGCCGTAACCTTTTTCGTTTCGGCGTTGTAACGCACTAATCCTAATCCAGGTAAATGGGGATTCCCTTCTCCTGAGGTTTGAGTGGTTAGCCAAAGGAGATCCCGATTTTTCTCCGTTACTGCAATATCTGTGATCATTTGCCCTTCGATCCCCTCTGGTTGGATAATTTCAATGTCTTCTGTCTCTGGATCATAGACAAATAATGTTGCTAATCCCGTGAATCCTTCGCCTTGGGGGGCAGTAATTGACCACAGCAGCCGATCGCGCCACTGAATGACATTGAGGGATTCTGGATAGGCTAAACTAAAACCCAAGTTTGCTTTTTTAACATCTTCTCGGGTATAAAGTTCCTGAATAATGGGTTTATCTCGCTCTGGAGGAAGGATTTCAAATAGAACGCGCTCAGCTTCTTGATACGTTTCATTGTCTTGAAAAGGATTCGGTTCTAAACGGGTGCGATATTGATAGGTTTTACCCTGAAACTCAACCGTTTCATAAGGCGGGTTCGCCAGTCGTTCATAAAATTCTTCCCCGACCACTGCTTCTTCTTGAGGTTGATACGTCCCGGGTTGTACTGTCCATTTTGCATTTCCCCGACAATAGACAAAATCATAATATTCACCTTGAAAGCGAATAAAATCTTGATTGCCTTTAATTGTTTCAGTAAAGAAATCAAAGGGGTTTGGCAAATCTTGCTCTTCTGGAGAAATTAGGGAAACAGGGCTTTCTGGAGAAGAAGGACAGTTCTCAATATTGCCTTGGGATTGGTTTTTTTGCGTAAAGGGATTACAAGCCGTGAGCAATCCTGCAACAACGATAGCAAGCGGTCGTTTCATAGAGAAATTTAAATTAATTATTGCCGAGAGAACAGAATTTACGCTCGCGATCGCGCTCTGGAAACTGCCAAGAGTAAGCAAAATGACTCACCCCTTCCACTTGTGGCACTTTCCGCCGAATTGCTTCCATTTGCACTTCCAACGGGGGACGATCTTGGTAGTTTCTGCCCCAAGTACCAGCCAAAGCAGGAACCACTTCCAATTCCGAATCCGCAACACTCATTGTTCGCTGCACCAAATCCACAATACAATTAGCGCGACCACATACCGCATAAGACATGGGATGCCATTGTCCCACCTGATTAAATCTTGTCCAAGGCTGCAAGCGAGAGTCAAATCCTTGTTCTCCCACCACACGATTCGCATCAGGGAAAAAGACTGCCCCACTGGGAATTCCTTGGGCTTGCACTTGATCAGTTGCTAGGGTCAGAAAATCAATGACCCCTTGGGCAGCATGAGCCACACTTAAATACCATAATTGTTCTTGGAATAAGGTTTGACGGGCTTCTAAGCTCATTTTAGCTTCAGCAGCATCAACATTCCGCCCTTGCCATAAGGGGGGAGTTTCCTTGGGTTCGATCGCATCTACTGTTCTCACATCACCACGGGTAATATAGCCTTTCTTCACGAACTGTTGAATCAGAAATTGTCCTTTTTCATTCAAGGCGCGATTAAAGAGCGTATTTAAGGCTGCATCCCCATAAATCCAAAGATTTTGGACTCCCGAAACCACCGATTCCGTTCCGGTGCTACGAGGATAGCGAATATAGTCAAATAGTACGCCGTCGGGTTGACGCTTTAAGACTTCTGATAACATTGCCAGATAGTCCCGTCTGGCTTGTGGGTTGTAAGGATCAACAAATGCTTTTTCGTCTTCGCTTTCATTCGAGAGATTCGTTTGCCCATACCCATTGCGAGCTAAAACATCAGCGCGATCGCTGCGTTGGGCATAAGCATAACCAAAATTAAGACTAAACAACCAAGCATAAACTTTTAAGTTCCGTTCATGCCCTTTTGCAATCACTTCCGCCAGTAAATCCCGATTCTGAACTGAGGGAGACCGCAAAACAGAATCCCAAGGGGTATTATTTTCACTGGTAGGGAGTAACACCTGCCCATTATAAAAAACTTCTAAATAAACCTCGTTATAACCGGAATCAACAATATGGTCTAAAATGGCTTCCACTCTTCCTGGTAAGGTGTCGCAGGGATAGAGTCTTAACCAAATCGCTTGTGTCGAGGGCCAAGTTTGATCTCGACAGTTCAACAGTTGTTCTCCGTGGCGTTGAATTAACTGTTGATATTCTTGTTCTGCATTACGATTGCCATTAAAGGCTTGGTTACGGAGTTCGTCTTTCTGCGCGATCGCGCGATCGTCAAATCGACAATAATTATTCCGTTGTGCAGCCGATACGGGTAAGAAAGAGGTCGTCCCTATAATTAAACCCGCACTCAAGAGGGCTAACCAGAAAAATCGAAATAAACCGTGCAGGGAAAATAAGGAATTCGATTGGTTTGACATCAAAGTCATCCTTTTCACTAAGAATCAACGCATAACCATGATTAGAGACATTATTTCCTTGAAGCCCCTGCACAGCATTTTAAATTTTAACGAGTTTTGAAGCCAAAAAAACAATTCTAGGTTTCTTCACGACGTAAAGCCCGTTCTACTTGTGCAAATTCTTGGGAGACACGATCCTTCACTTTTTCCGGAATGGGGCGTGTCGCATAAGCAGACGTATAATAGTTAGCTAAAGCATTCAGTGCAGTTTGCATGGTCGTAAAAGAACGGAGTCCAGCCACTTGTTCATCACGACGATAGCGGGCTGCATAATCATTAAGTTGTTCTCGGGCTTTCGCTCGAATTTCATCGCGGTTGGGGTCATCAACCGGAACTTCTAGAGTGGTTCGTAAAGTTTCCAAAACAGTCAGAGTGTCTTGACGATAATTACCCGTTAAACCAGTGTCAGCACCGCTACAGCCAGCTAAGCCGGCGACACTAATCATGACCACTAAGGTCAAAGCAAGGAAGCGTTTAAGCATTGATTTTATAAACATCAGTTAAGTCTCAAAAATTCTGTAGCCAGATTTTACCATTTTTTTATTCTTGATTTTTCGACAAGACCTTCCCTGACCAGTGAGTAGTTATAAAATAACAAATGACTAATGACCAATGACTAATTCTGCTTTCCCTAAAAACTTGATCCCTTCCGTTGTATTTTCAAAGCGATAGGGGAGAACTTCTACGCCTTTTTTCATTGCATCTGTTAAAAGTTCCGCATATTTGGGATCAGCAGTTTTCCCTGCACTAAAATGCGTACAATCACCCCGATTAATAAAGTACAACATAATCGGATGTGCCTCTGGTAATAAAGCCATCAATTCTCGCAAATGTTTTTGACCACGAGTGGTTACTGTATCGGGAAACAAAGCATTTGTGTCTTTTGCCCAAGTGACATTCTTGACCTCTAAATAAATGGGTCGCTCTTCTTTTCCGGTTAATAAAAAATCAATTCGACTTTTATTTTCTCTCCCATAACGCACTTCCGGACGAACCGTTTCGTAATGATGGGCAAGATCAGGTAACAGATGATTTTCTAAAGCTGATTTAATGACCCGATTCGGTAAACTGGTATTAATTCCGACCCAAGTGGGAACAGTATCATTAACTTGGATCGCTTCCCATGTGTAGGCGTGTTTTCGTTTCGGATTATCGCTGTAAGAAACAAGTACACGGCTACCAGGAGTAGAAACCCCTGTCATTGGACCTGTATTGGGACAATGGGCGGTAATCACTTCTCCCGATGATAATTCAATATCAGCAAGAAAGCGTTTGTAACGTTTAATTAAGGTTCCGGTTTGGCGGGGAGAGTAAGAATAAATTAGGTCTGCAGTCATTTAGGGGATTAGGTGATGTTTCAGAGCAAAACTAACCAATTCTGCACGATTATTGGTTTCAGTTTTTCTTAAAAGGCTACTGACATATTTTTCCACAGTTCGAGGACTTAGATGTAACTGTTGTCCCATCTCTGTATTAGATAACCCTTGCGTTAATAGTCCTAAAACATCAGTTTCTCGTTGAGTAAAGTGAAAATCTACAGTGTCTTCCTCGGAAGAAGAATCTAAAGTTGAGGGACGATAAAAGGCTTGTTCTGATTGTGTCACTTGCGATCGAGCTAACAAATTTTGAATAACTGCTCCCAATTCTTCCATTTCAAAGGGCTTAGGGAGATAGACATCACAACCTGCTTGATAACCTCGAACGCGATCGGCAGTGGTTCCCCGTTCGGTCAGAAAAATAACCGGTAAAAGGCGGAACTCAGGACGTTCTCTCACCGTTTGAATCAATTCAAACCCATCCTTTTTTGGCATTTTGATATCGGCAACAATCAAATGAGGATGATAGTTTTCGAGTTGTTTCAGTGCTTCATCACCATTTTTAGCAGTGATGACACTGTAACCTAACAGTTCTAAATAGTCTTGTACGGCAAGTTGAATTCCAGGGTCATCCTCCGCAACCAAAATCAGTAAGGGCATAGTTACCTATTAAATTTAAGACACCATTTGTCCTTGGTGCTTTAATTTTAAGAGATTTTCTTGAACTCAGAGTGGTGTCTTATTGTCTCATTTGAAATTGATTCTGTTATCCATTAGCTAAGAAGATAATCCCGCCTTGCAGACTTCTTGTTCGACCCAATCAAGGTTATAAGGAAACGGAGGGGGTAAGGGTTGATAATCTTTCGGATGCGGTTGACCATGTCTGAGTACCGCATTGACTAAAACACACTTTTCGGAATAAGGATTAATTGCGGTATGGGGAATACCGGGAGGAATTTTAACCACTTGCGGGCAGCGATCGCGCAAATGAATGTATTGGTATTCACGGTTTTGTAACACCACCAGAATAAACGCTCCCCGTACGACCAATAATTGATCCGTTTGGAAATGATGCACAAACAGATCATCACAACTATGAGCAGGAATTTCCACTAACATTGTCTCATTACTGGTTTGTGGCGTATAAAATTGGGACATTCCCCCTTGAATTGAGTCTAGAGCATAAATTTGAACACCACTGGCTAAACCCATGATTCATCCTCCTGATGGCGATTATGGCTTCATTCTAAAACCCACAATACTAAGATTTATGACAAAAATGATACGAAATAGCCATTTTATGATTTGAACATCAGAGTAGGGACAGAGGCTTTCCAAAGCAAAAAAAATCTTTTATAATGGGATTTTAATGCGGGTATAGTTCAGTGGTAGAACGTCACCTTCCCAAGGTGAATGCTAGGGGTTCGAGTCCCCTTACCCGCTTGCTGAAAATTCTCCCATACAAGCATTCCAGCCTTTGCTAATCTCATATTTTATCATTTTGGACTAACACTTGGACTGAATTTGGACTATCTTAGGACATTGGGAAACCTTCAGAAAGCTGGGTCTTAAAAGCTATTTTGACAATTGCTGCGGATTTCTCAAATATGAAATTTTTGGGTTTCCTGCTGTTTGTCAATCAAACTTTCTAATATCAAAATTCGTAATGCCGACACCGACAATGCGATCACTAAAAAATTATGTAGAAAAAATAAAATAAAGCGACCCATTTAAACTTTTGTACTATTCTTAATAAAATCCTAAAAAAACTTGAAGACCTAGGAATTGATAATGCAAAGAGGAAGATACATGGGTGTTGAAGAGTTAAAGTCAATTCGCCACAAAGTTCTAAATTCTTTCCTAGACATAATCGAAGAGAGTTTCCAAGAAAATTATTCTCAATTTAAGCTAATTAATTATGGTACCGGTTCGGGTAAGACTCATCAATTGTTTGAAGCAATGTGCCAAACCATTGAAAAGTATCCGGATATTCGTATTATTGGTATTTATGTCGCTCCCTTAAGAGAACATTTATCTGTTCCTACTTCCGTCAAGAATCAACATCCCAACATTCCTGTATATACACTAAATTCTATAGAAATGAAGACGACGGAAAAATATATTCAATTATATAACAAGTGGATTTCTTTAATCCTTAAAAACACACAACTGTGGAAACAAGCCTCAAAAGTCTTCTTTAAAGATGAAGTTAAAAAATATAAGAAAAAACTCAAAAGAGCCAAAGGTGTTATTAACCGTCTTAATTATATTAAGACGAAAGATTTGGGAGATAAGGAATATAATGAATCTGAAACTACCAAAGCAAGACGTGAATTAAACAATTTGCTTGAGAGTTTTTTAGAATTTTTCATTAAATGCGAATTAGATACATATAACTTATCAGATAAGTGTGCGGAGTTAATGGAAATCTTCTTTCCACTACATCTTCTAAGAAATAAGTCTGGTATTTTATTGCTCACTTACGATAAAATTGAAACTAAAATTCCCTATTTTATTCATAATGGTGAAAAATGGGTGAAAAAGGACGAGCATTTAGATAAGTATGTCGTTCAGGATAAAAATAATTCTACAAAATTTATCTTAGCTTTTGACGAGCAAGAAGATGGCTATCAAATTATGCTCAAGAAGAAGATAGATGTTATTTCTCCTGAAGAGATGGCAATTAACAATGCACTGTCGTCAATTTATCGTGAGTTTGCACTGATTTTTTCTAAGAAAAATCATTCAAACCGAGAACTATTCGCTTATCTCGAAGGCAATCAGGGAGCTTTTGATGAATTTCAGGAGTATTTGGAAAGAGGAAAAATACTCGATCCACAATTAAAAAAGCACCTCAGTGCATATCAAAAAATTACTTCTCAAGAAGGAAGCTCAATAAAATTTTTGAAAAAATTAATATCTATTAATAAAGGAATAGAAGAATCCTTAGCAGATATTGCAGCAATATTTAAGGATTATGATGAAGAGACTCCTATCAATCTCAATTTTGAAATGCTGTCTAGGGTATTGGCAAAATTTGAAAATACTAGAAGTTTGTTAATTCCTCAACAACTGTACAATCAGATCGGAAACGATCTAATGAGCATTTTTTGCTATAATAACCTATATATCTACAACATCAAAGCTCTACAAAATTTGTATCTTAGCAAGGCTTCTGGAGGTCATGTTCGCATTACAGAAAAAAGAGTATCGGACAAAACTTCTGTAGCTGAGTTGATTTATGTAATTTTAGCAATGCGATCGCAAATTAAAGAAACAAAAAAGATTTTGAGTAATGTTTTAGATGCAAAGGATTCTCAATCTCATGCTTTAGATATTTGGTCGCAACAAATAACTAAGGTGCAAAATGCCGACGAAGAAAATGGGATGAATGGGGATAGGAGGAAACATCAATATTTAGATCGCCAGTATGTATATGAAAGTAATAAACCCATTATCAATATTAAAGAAATATCTCGCTACCAGAACCCTGAGAATAATCTCATAGATTCGGCACTACGAGAAGTCTCTATCGGCAGTACTGCTATTCTTACTTCTCCTGAATACAAAATAAAATCAATGTTGCTGAATAATGCCAACGTAATTTTTTCAATTTCTGCCACTGGGGGAATTTATGGCGATTTGACTACCAGTTACGATATATCTTATTTAGAAGACAAGTTACGTCACGAGTCTGGTCAAAGTTCTTTTCAAGTTATGACTCCATCAGAAGTTTCTCTTTGCGAGGAAATCAGAAATTATCGACGACAGCATAGACAGACTACAGTAGGATTTTTTGGTAAAGATTGGAAATCATTTCCTAATAACCTAACAAAAGAAGTATCGGAAAAATTTGAAAGCCAGATATTAAAAGATTTTATCCGTAGCTTGAAAGAAGACCAAAACGTCAATTATCTGGGAGATTATAAAAAACAGGAGTTATATAACTTTATTCGCTTTTTGTTTTATCTCTTTGAAGATGATGATATTAAAGAAACAATTGTTTTCACTCAAAGCCTACGCTTTATTAAAAAGTTAATCAACTATTGCTTGGCAGTCAATAGTAGCAATTTTATCTTTGAAGAATCTTCCGAACATCCCAGCATATATTACATACAAATACGTCACAAAAAATATCAAAGTGACATTCGCGTTAAGCTGATTTTGTACGAAGCATCTTTTAATAAGAATTACAATAATAAGACTAGCAATAGAAATTACTTAGATGAACTTATTGAAAAAGAAGGAGAAAAGATTTTCTTTATCTCCGCTTATCAGTCAGCATCAAAAGGATTGAATCCCATAGTAACAAACCAGAACGGAATAGAAAAGGACTTCGACTCTCTAGTTTTACTGATGGATAGCTACTATACACCAATAAAATATACTAATAGAAAGTTGAAAGATTACGAAGCCAATAAAGATACGACTCTTTATCATTTTGCTTTGATGAAAAGCATCGTAAATCTTAGCGAATCCAATATAG
>JAVLCL010000542.1:0-2121 GCA_031580825.1 Halothece sp. Uz-M2-17 | reverse complement strand
TGTCCCAACCTGAATTTGTAGTGCTATAAGGGATCTCTTTCCTTACCTCTAACATTTTTAGCTTGGTCAAAGCTCCTAAAACTGGTATGTTAGATTTTTGTGGGGATGTTCTCCTCATCCTCCTCCTCAATGAGGTGGTGGCGGGATACTACTACTCTATAAATCAGCCTACATTAAAGAATGTGCGCTAATCATGTCTGATGAGTTACAAAAGGGTTTTACTAAAATTAAGTGGGGAAGCCTTGATGGGCACCCAACAATATGGCATTGACCCCAGTGTGGTCAGTGAAATTGCTCAGGAAGTTGCTGATATCGTCAAAACTGGCATCGAAATTGCAATTGTTGTCGGTGGAGGCAATATTTTTCGAGGCGTGAAAGCAGCATCAGCGGGAATGGATCGAGCAACTGCAGATTATATTGGCATGATTGCTACGGTGATGAATGCTTTGACTCTCCAAGATGCTTTAGAACAAGTGGGAATTCCCACTAGAGTCCAAAGTGCCATTACCATGCAACAGGTTGCAGAACCTTATATTCGGCGACGGGCGATTCGGCACTTGGAAAAAAAACGCGTGGTTATTTTTGCTGCGGGTTCTGGAAATCCTTTTTTTACCACGGACACTACCGCAGCATTACGAGCAGCTGAAATTGATGCGGAAATCTTATTCAAGGCAACGCAAGTGGATGGGGTCTATGATAGTGATCCCAACACGAATCCGGATGCTCGTTTATTTGAACATCTCACCTATACTTATGTTCTGTCTCAGAACTTAGGAGTCATGGATGGGAGCGCGATCGCGCTGTGTCGGGATAATAACATTCCTATTGTTGTTTTTAATCTTCTGCAACGTGGAAATATTATGCGCGTTGTTCAAGGAGAAACTGTTGGAACATTAGTCGGAGGCCCCAAATGAAATTATCAGATGTCGAAAGTAAAATGAAAAAGTCTATTGAAGCGACACAACAGTCTTTCAATAGTTTACGCACGGGACGGGCAAATGCCTCGGTACTGGATCGGGTGATGGTCGAATACTATGGCATGGAAACCCCACTCAAATCATTAGCCAATATCAGCACACCAGATGCGACAACGATTACCATTCAACCTTATGATAAAGGGAGTTTGGAACAAATTGAAAAAGCCATTTCCATGTCTGATGTTGGCTTAACCCCCAATAACGATGGTGAAATCGTGCGCCTCAATATTCCCCCTTTAACCAGTGAACGTCGTCAAGAATTGGTTAAAATTGCAGGGAAGTATGCTGAAGAAGGACGGGTTTCCATTCGTAATATCCGTCGCGATGCCATTGAAGAAGTGCGTAAAGCAGAAAAAAATCATGAACTATCGGAAGACGAAGCTCATGATATTCAGGAAAAAATCCAAAAACTAACGGACAAGTATGTCAATAAAGTCGATGAACTCTTAAAAGCAAAAGAAGAAGACATCACGACGGTCTAAGCCCTCCCGCTAAATAGCAGGAGGTGGAGGGGGTGGCAGTTGCGCAGCAGATTGTTGTGGGGCTGTTTGGGAACCCGCTGTCATTCCTTCTTCCACTGTTTTGATCACTTCTTCTTCAATCCCTAACTCTTCTAAAATAACGATGGGGTTAGGTCGTTGGTCAATATTGATACGTTTGACTAAGACCTGATTATCAGCAATTAATTGTCCTGGACGAACGTAACGGCTGCTCTTTTCGTTGGGGGCTTTAACAATTGCACTAACCTCATCCCCAATTTTAACGGCTCCTTGGACTTGGACTGCCCTCGCTAATTCCGGTTCCGGAGGAGGAGGGGGGGGAGCATTCTCCTCTGGTAAACTCGGCAATCCATCAGAAGCAGGATCAGAAGATTGAAGTCTAACTTCTCCCTCTGGTGGAACTGGAAACAATGTAAATGGATCACCACGATTTTGACCTGGGGTTACGCCTCGCGCTTGGATAAACTCGTCAGGATCAGTTGCTTGGGTAAGACCAGTGACCCCCCGAGCCGGTAATACAGTGTCTTCTGTTGCTGTCGTTTCTTCTGCTACATCAGTTTCCTCGGCGGTGGAAACCGGTTCTTCTTCTGGTGTCGAGGGAGAATTAACCCCATTATCGGTCGGTTCAGTTTCAGTGCCAAAGG
>JAVLCL010000541.1:0-2134 GCA_031580825.1 Halothece sp. Uz-M2-17 | reverse complement strand
CTTGTTTTTGGCTTTAGCGGTCGTTTTAGAAGTGGTTTTCTCTTTTTCCGCTTCTAAAGTTGCATATTCTTGAACTTGTTCTTCACTCATGATAATTTCCTTTTAATTTGCCTTCCCAACTTAAGCTATTTGTGAAGACAGTTTATCTTTTTCGTTACCGATTTTAAACTTTTAGGTTTTTTTTGGATTTACTTCTATTATAGAAAGTTCTGGGCATTTCGGACAAAGCCCTAGAAAATTCAGGAATGAAAACCTGATCAGTGTAATAAAAAAAATTTATACTCAGTTTGAGAGCGCGTCTGCAAATTGCGCTTCCCAAGATTGAACTTGCGCTTGTGCTTCTGATGTTCCTTCCGCCGGAAAAAGGGTGAGGAAGTCTTTGTCGGTTTGAGGATGGTAGGGACCCTCTTTCAGTTCAAATAAAGCGGTATTGGGGGCTAAAGCGACTAGGGTGTGAAATGTTCCTTCCGGAATTTCAATGGCGTAGTTGTGATTTTGGTAACTTAGTTGTGTTGTTTCAAGAATGGTTCCAGACTGATCAAAGAGCAAAACACCTACTTTTCCTTGTAGCACGAGAAAAAACTCAAAGCCATTTTGATTGTCTGGGCGAAGATGGCGATGGGGACGGACATAAGTGCCTGGTTGCATAATGTTAAGAAAGCGTTGGACTTGATCGGAGAGTTCATGAAAATTGTGGTTTTTCCGTAAACGCTGGCTGTTGGCTGCTGCATTCGCTACGGTATCAATTAGAGTTTGGTTAAGCAATTTAAAGTTAGTCATTGATCATTCGTTCTTCATTTTACAGAGCAATTATGTCAGATTTTCAATTACAATCCTCTTATCAACCGACGGGAGATCAACCACGCGCGATCGCGCAATTAACGCAATCACTACAAAACAATCATCTGTTTCAAACCCTTTTAGGCGCAACAGGAACCGGAAAAACTTATACCATTGCTCATGTTATTGAAAAAATTGGAAAACCGACTTTAGTTTTAGCCCATAATAAAACTTTAGCAGCACAACTTTGTAACGAATTAAGAGAATTTTTCCCTAATAACGCAGTGGAATATTTTATTAGTTATTACGACTATTATCAACCGGAAGCCTATATTCCTGTTTCGGATACTTATATCGAAAAAACAGCTTCCATTAATGATGAAATTGATATGTTACGACATTCAGCAACCCGCTCTTTATTTGAGCGCAAAGATGTCATTGTCGTAGCTTCCATTAGTTGTATTTATGGCTTAGGAATGCCTAGTGAATATCTGAAAGCAGCGATTCCATTACGGTTAGGAGAAGATGTCAATCAACGTCAATTGTTAAGAGATTTAGTTTCGGTTCAATATGAGCGCAATGATACCGAATTACAACGAGGAAGATTTCGCTTAAAAGGGGACGTTTTAGAAATTGTTCCTGCGTATGAAGATCGCATTGTTCGAGTCGAATTTTTTGGAGATGAAATTGATGCTCTGCGCTATGTTGACCCGACTACCGGAGAAGTTTTAACCAGTTTAAAAGGACTGAATTTATATCCAGCACGTCACTTTGTTACGCCTGATGAACAATTAGAAGCTGCTTGTGAAAATATTGAATTAGAATTAAAGCAACGTTTAGAAGAATTAGAAACAGAGGGGAAGTTATTAGAAGCACAACGGTTAGAACAACGGACAAAATATGATTTAGAACTTTTAAGAGAAGTAGGATATTGTAATGGGGTGGAAAATTATTCTCGTCATTTAGCAGGACGAAATGCAGGGGATCCGCCGGAATGTTTGGTGGATTATTTTCCTGATGATTGGTTATTAGTTGTTGATGAATCTCACGTTACCGTTCCACAATTGAGAGGAATGTATAACGGGGATCAATCGCGGAAAAAAGTATTAGTTGAACATGGGTTTCGACTTCCGAGTGCTGCGGATAATCGCCCTTTGAAAGCAGAAGAATTTTGGCAAAAAGTCAATCAATGTATTTTTGTTTCAGCAACGCCTGGAGATTGGGAACTTGAGCAATCGAATGAGAATATTATTGAACAAATTATTCGCCCAACAGGGGTTCTTGATCCAGAAATTTTTGTTCGTCCCACTGAAGGACAGATTGATGATTTGTTAGGAGAAATCAAAGCTCGTAC
>JAVLCL010000540.1:0-2140 GCA_031580825.1 Halothece sp. Uz-M2-17 | reverse complement strand
ATTGACATGAAGCCCTGCTTTTTCCGCCGTCCGAAATACACCCGTCGATTCAATCACCACATCAATTTCCATCTCTTTCCACGGTAAAGCGGAGGGGTCTTTTTCGGCTAAAATCGGAAGGCTTTTGCCATCAATCACTAAGCCTTTTTCATCACAGCAAACCTCCCCAGGATAGCGACGATAAACGGAATCATACTGCAACATATAGGCTGCTTGATCCGTGGCAATGGCAATATCGTTAATTGCGACAACTTCTACTTTGGGGTGATCATGGGCAATGCGCATAAATGCCCGTCCAATTCTCCCGAAGCCATTAATTGCAACTCGTGTCATGGGATACCCTCTTCATGAGTATTTTTTCTTAATTTTGCTTAGTTATTATATAACCCACGGCTCATGGAAACTGTCTAAAATAAACTCCTTTCCTTCCCATTAACATTGAAATAGAGGAGATTTAGATCGATGACTCGAACTTAGGAAAGTTTTAAAGATGGTCTCCTTGTTGGATGAATAAAATATATTCTCCATTTAATATATTCTTCAATAATAAAGAGACATACAGGACTGCTCAAACCAAATTCATTATGCAACGCCCGATTTATCTTGACTGTCACGCTACTACTCCAGTTGATCCGCAAGTGTTAGAGGCAATGTTGCCCTACTTTACCGAACATTTTGGCAACCCCTCTAGTGTTTCTCATGCCTATGGTTGGGAAGCCGAAGCAGGGGTCAAACAAGCCCGAGAAATAATTGCAGAGGCAATCAAGGCTTCACCCGAAGAAATTATTTTTACCAGTGGCGCAACGGAAGCCAATAATTTGGCGATTAAAGGTGTGGCGGAAGCCTATTTCAGTCAGGGACAACATATCATTACAGTGGCGACAGAACATCGGGCAGTGCTTGATCCATGCTTGTATTTAGAAAGTTTGGGCTTTGAGGTGACCTATCTCTCTGTCGGAGAAGATGGCTTGATTGATTTGGAAACTTTAAAGCAAACCATTCGCGACGATACGATTTTGGTTTCGGTAATGGCTGCGAATAACGAAATTGGTGTGCTCCAACCTTTAGCAGAAATTGGCGCAATCTGTCGGGAAAATGAGGTTTTATTTCATACCGATGCAGCGCAAGCACTGGGTAAAATTCCCTTGGATGTGGAAGCAATGAAGATTGATTTGATGTCACTGACTGCCCATAAATTGTATGGTCCAAAAGGGATTGGGGCGTTATATGTTCGTCGTCGCCAACCGAAAGTCCGCTTAGCCTCACAAATTCAAGGGGGAGGACAAGAACGGAATTTTCGTTCCGGAACACTGTATTCTCCGCAAATTGTAGGCTTCGGTAAGGCGGTTGAACTGGCTTTAGGAGAAATGGAAGCAGAAGGAGAACGACAATCTAAATTGCGCGATCGCGCTTGGAACGAATTATCGCAACTCGAAGGGGTTGATCTCAATGGTCATCCCACACAACGGCTACCGGGGAACCTCAACATCAGTGTGGCGGGTGTCGATGGGACTGCGTTAATTTTAGGCTTACAACCGGTGATTGCGGTTTCTTCAGGGTCGGCTTGTTCTTCACAATCTACAGCCCCCTCTCATGTGCTGACGGCTTTGGGAAGAAGTCAAACTCTAGCAAATGCTTCGATTCGGTTTGGGATCGGACGCTTTACCACAGAAGAAGAGATTGAGCGCGCGATCGCGCACACGAAAACTACGATTGAATCGTTACGGAAGGCAAAGGTTTAGAGCCATGGAAGTCATTTTAGATGATATTACCCAATTAGACGTTGATGCCATTGTTAATGCAGCCAATTCCACCTTACTGGGAGGCGGTGGTGTTGATGGTGCGATTCATCGGGCTGCGGGATCAGAATTATTACAAGAGTGTAAAACACTCGGCGGTTGTCCAACCGGAGAAGCAAAACTAACGAAGGGATATCGTTTACCGGCTCGTTTCGTCATTCATACCGTGGGTCCGGTTTGGAAAGGCGGTGATCAAGGAGAACCAGACTTACTCGGTCAATGCTATCAAAATTCCTTGCAAATTGCTGAAGAGAATCACTTAGCCTCCGTTGCGTTTCCTTGTATTAGTACAGGAGTTTATGGCTATCCGAAAGCGTTAGCAGCAAAAATTGCGGTCAACA
>JAVLCL010000027.1:1621-14562 GCA_031580825.1 Halothece sp. Uz-M2-17 | reverse complement strand
AAAGGTCTCTCTGCCTCAATCCCGACTAATGAGTTTGTACTCCCGTGGTTGGGTAACTGGTCACTAATAAAGCAGTACGTATTCAGGTTAGGACAGGGTTAAGTTCTAAAATCTAGTTATCGTCTAATATTGCCTATTGCCTAGCGCTATAACGAATCACTCAGCGTGTTGTCGATACCAGTCAATCGTATTTTTTAAGCCTTGTTTGAATGCGGTTTGAGCCGTGAAACCAAAGCGTTCTTTGGCGCGTTGGGTATCAAGACAGCGACGGGGTTGACCATTGGGTTTATCGGTTTCCCAGATAATTTCTCCTTGAAAGTCCATCAGTTCGCAAATGAGTTCGACTAAATCTTTAATGGGGACTTCCTCGTTCGTTCCCAGATTAACGGGATCGGGATCATCATAATATTGAGTTCCCATGACAATGCCTCGGGCAGCATCGGTTGAATACAGAAACTCTCGGGTTGGCGTTCCATCCCCCCAAACTGGGAGTTTGTTTTCTCCTTTTTGCTGCGCTTCATGGACTTTGCGAATGAGAGCGGGAATCACATGAGAGCTTGCCGGATTAAAGTTATCTTCTGGACCGTAGAGGTTTACAGGAAGCAAATAAATGCCATTAAAACCATATTGTTGACGATAGGCTTGGAGTTGTACCAAGAGGGCTTTTTTGGCAATGCCATAGGGGGCATTGGTTTCTTCGGGATATCCATTCCAAAGATCATCTTCATGGAAGGGAACGGGGGTAAATTTCGGGTAAGCACAGATGGTTCCCACGCATACAAATTTCTGAACCTTTGCTTCGTAGGCAGCATGGATGAGTTGTGCACCCATCATCAGGTTATCGTAGAATAATTCTGCGGGTTTTTCTCGGTTTAAGCCGATACCGCCAACATGGGCTGCAAGATGGATGATAATATCTTGTTCTGCTGCGACTTGTTGACAGCTTTTCCAGTCTCGGAGGTCTTGGTCGCGCGATCGCGGAACAGTAATTTTTTCGCGCTGAGCTCCTGCTTGACACAATTGATCAATCACCTGACGACCCAAGAAGCCCGCCCCACCAGTGACAACAATCCGTTTATCTTTCAAATCCAACATTTTTAGTTTGTTCTCCACAAAAGACTCAAAAATATGATTCCTCACTGGAGTCAGTGAGGAGATCAATGATTAGTAGGACATAGAACCCATATTTTGGCGAATATAAGCAGTATCTTGAACCCGTTGATGGTTGTTGTTTTCAGGAAGCTCTAGACCGAGAGCGGTTAAATCAGCATCTACCATCAACATGACTAACTGTTCAAAGTTAACAGAGGGTTGCCAGCCCAATTGTTTTTTGGTTTTCGCTGGATCTCCGATTAATAATTCGACTTCCGCAGGGCGCAGATACCGTTCATCAAATCGGACATAATCTTCCCAGTTCAGGTTAACGTAGCCGAAAGCTAGTTCTAAAAACTCCCGTACCGAATGGGTTTCACCCGTCGCAACCACATAATCATCCGGTTGGTCTTGTTGTAGCATCAACCACATGGCTTTGACATAATCTTTGGCGTAACCCCAGTCCCGTTTGGCATCGAGATTCCCCATATAGAGGTATTTCTGTTGTCCCGCTAAGATACGCGCGATCGCGCGAGTAATTTTCCGCGTCACGAAGGTTTCTCCCCGACGAGGGCTTTCATGGTTAAATAAAATGCCATTACAAGCAAATAAATTATAAGATTCTCGATAATTTACTGTTTGCCAATGGGCATAAACTTTTCCACAGGCATAAGGACTTCGCGGATAAAATGGCGTTGTTTCTTTCTGGGGAATTTCCTGCACTTTCCCAAACATTTCCGAAGAACCCGCCTGATAAAATTTAACTTGAATTCCGGTACGATATTGATAGTCACGGATGGCTTCTAATAAGCGTAATGTTCCCATGGCTGCGGTATCCACCGTATATTCAGGGGCATCAAAACTCACTCGGACATGAGATTGCGCCCCAAGATTATAGATTTCTCCCGGTTGCACCGCTTCTAAAATCCGACGCAAGGTTGTCCCATCGGTTAAATCTCCATAATGCAAGAATAATTTTGCATTTTGTTGGTGGGGATCTACATAAATATGGTCAACTCGATCGGTATTAAACGTAGAAGTACGGCGAATAATGCCATGAACTTCATAGCCTTTTTCTAATAAAAGCTCACTCAGGTAGGAGCCATCTTGACCGGTAATTCCGGTGATTAATGCAATTTTTTTTTCGGTCATCGTTATGGTTTCATTGGTTGAGAATTAAATAATCATCTACGACGGTAAAGACTTGAGCAGATGATACTCTGAGTCAGTTGGGGGGGTGAAAGGGAGAAAAATGCGATTGATGACTGATACATCAAATCTATTTGTTTCCCAATCACCTTATTCTATCCACTTAGTATCCACCATTATCTTGAGGAAAGACAATTACCCCAACCGTCTTGATAATGACCCAAAAATCGAGCAACCAGTTCCGAAAATTTACATAATACACATCCATATTGACACGCCTTTCATAAGGGATATCATTACGCCCAGAAACTTGCCATAATCCGGTGATCCCAGGTCGAATGGTCAGAATTTTATCAATATGGCGACCATACTTATATAATTCTTCTGGCACTAAAGGACGCGGTCCAACAACACTCATATCTCCAGTTAGAACATTCCAAAATTGAGGAAGTTCATCTAGACTGGTATAACGCAAGAATTTCCCCACTGGTGTCACTCGTGGATCATCTTTGAGTTTAAAATTTTCCTCGTATTCCGCCCGCAATTCTGGAGACTCCAGCATTAAACGCTCCATCACCGCATCTGCATTATTGACCATTGTTCTAAACTTAATGCAACGGAAAGCACGATAATTTTTCCCAATCCGCTCTTGAATATAAAATACAGGTCCGGGGGAACTCAGTTTAATCAAAATTGCTAATAGCAAATAAAGCGGAGAACAGAGGAGTAACACCGTTAGGGAGAACGCAATATCGAATAATCGTTTGAAGACTTCTCCATCTTTGGCAACGAGGACAATTGTTTTGTATCTTTTTTTACTGACAAATGGGTCAACACTACGTTTAATTGCGCCTCGTAACACTTTAACGGAGATAAGTTGGCTTTGAGCAGTCATCTTATTCCTTTCACTTCACTTCACACCACACACACCCCATCATAAAGCCACAAGCTGAAACAAGCGAGTAAATTCATTGCAATCAAAACTTACTCCCATTGTTTCACGGTCGCTAACCTTTAAGATCAGGTGTCTTGATTGTATCGAATCCCAAAATGACAGATCCGGTGTGAAGAATGATCGACTCTTTAGTTCCTGTCTTCTTCAAAAATTCCGGTGTCTCTGATAAAAGACTCATGATGCCATGGATGTCAGCAAACAGATAAAGATAACCTTAGTTTTTTCTGAAGTTCACTCCTCTTCGCCTTATGATTAACGCAATGAGAAGGTAGCGTCTTGAGTCAAGCCTCAGTTACCTGTTGCGGTAAAAATTAGATGTTTATCGTTAGTGGGAAACTTCTGTTGCTGATTTTGTCCGGTATAAGGAAATTGAGAGATAATATCTTCTTTCATAGGAGATTCTGACTCTTATTTTTGTCCAGTAGCGTGTTTGCTTTGGCTAGAGTTGCCATTTTTTAACATTACACTGTTTCTGAGATCCAGAATCCAATCATTGTCAATGAGACAAAACGCTCAAAAATTGAAAAACTTGCAAAAACGATTTAAAAAAGTACCTTTAGGATTTGTCCAACTCTGGAATATGAGTTTCGGCTTCTTCGGAATTCAATTTGGTTGGACATTGCAAATGGCAAATACCAGTGCGATTTATGAGTATTTAGGAGCAAATCCTGAACAAATCCCAATGTTATGGCTTGCTGCTCCGATGAGTGGTTTAATTGCTCAACCCATTATTGGTTACATGAGTGATCGCACTTGGACAAGACTCGGGCGCAGACGACCCTATTTTTTATTGGGAGCAATTCTAAGTTCGATCGCGCTGATTTTAATGCCGAATGCCTCCAGTTTATGGATGGCAGCGGGAGCTTTATGGATTCTCGATACCTCCGTTAACATCAGTATGGAACCCTTTCGGGCGTTTGTCTCTGATTTAGTCCCTCAAAAGCAACGAACTCTTGGCTTTGGGATGCAAACCTTTTTTATTGGTTTAGGGGCAGTTATGGCTTCAATTTGCCCGTGGATCTTAAATCATTGGTTTCACTTTAATCAGATAACCACTCCCGCCGGAGAAATTCCACTGACGGTTAAAGTCTCATATTATGTGGGGGCTGCTGTCTTTTTAGGAACCGTATTATGGACTGTACTGACCACAAAAGAATATCCCCCTGAAGATTGGGAAACTCTCAAGCAACGACAAAATAATACCGGTGGCGCGATCGGGATCATCCGAGGCATTCTAGACAAAATCAGCACGATGCCGGATGTCATGAAACAATTGGCTTGGGTGCAGTTTTTCACTTGGCTTGGAATTTTCTGTGTCTTTCTTTACTTCCCACCAGCGGTCGGGCATGAAATTTTTGGGGCGACAAAAGAAAGTTCTCCACTTTATACAGAAGGGATTGAGTGGGCTGGACTTTGCATTGCACTGTACAATGTCGTTTGTTTTATCTACTCTTTATTCCTTGCTCGGATTGCTGCAGCAACAAGCCGTAAAGTAACTCATTCCTTTAGTTTATTATGTGGCGGAATGGGTTTAATCAGTTTACTATTTGTTGATAATCAATACTTGCTGTTACTGCCAATGGCGTGTTTTGGGTTAGCTTGGGCAAGCGCGCTTACAATGCCCTACTCCATGCTATCGGATGTTTTACCGATGAAAGATACAGGCATTTATATGGGAATTTTTAATGCGTTTATTGTTATTCCTCAAATTATTGCTGCTTTAGGTTTAGGGTGGGTGATGGAACATCTGTTAGGGAATAATCGCATCTTTGCTTTAGCCGTTGGTGGTTTTTCCATGGTGTTAGCTGCATTATTGGTGCAATGGGTGAAAGATATCACGAAAGAACAAGAAACAGTTGGCAGAACGCCAAAGCCACAATTAGCAACCAAAGGATCTGAAACTAGCAGTTAATTCTCATTTCGGGAGACTGGATAAAAAATCAGAATATATCGTCACAATCTCAAGAGAGATTAAGAAGAGGAAGGCTATTTTTTAAGAGTTTTTGCTAGAAAGAAAATCTTGATTTAAACTGAACCCTAATGTTGGTTAGTCAAAGACTTATTACACTGATGGGTTTTCAATCTTCTCTTCTTGAACGCCAAAATAAACTCTTTTCTTGGTTCTGGCGAGGTTTATTATTACTGCTGACTTCTATTCTAATCATCGCCATTGATAGCTCTGAACCTAATTATGCACAAGACAATCCTTCGGCAGCAAAAGAACGCATTCTAAGTTATCAAAGCGAAATTTTAGTCAATGAAGATGCAAGTTTGCGCGTTGCTGAAACCATTACTGTCCAAGCAACGGGAGATGAAATTCAACGTGGGATTTATCGTGATTTTCCACTGGATGCTCCCTTTCGTCCTGGAAAAGTTTCTTTTAAAGTAATTGATGTATTGCGGAATGGCGAACCCACCTATTACTGGGTGGAAGAGCGACGAGATGAAAAACGCATCAATATTTATCGCGAAAATGTAGAACTTGATCCGGGAACTTATACTTTCACTATTCAATATACAACGGATCGACAACTAGATTTTTCTAATTCAAAAACGGATCGCTTGTATTGGAATGTCACTGGACAAAACTGGAGTTTTCCCATCGATCAAGTCCGAGCAAAAGTCTTATTACCTGATGAGATTCCTGATGAGAGTTTACAGTTAAAAGCCTTTACAGGAAGAGAAGGGGAAAAAGGTCAAAGTTATGAAGTTCAACGGGATGCTGGCGGGAATCCAACTTTTGTTACGACTCGACCTTTGCAAGTAAGAGAAGGCTTAAGTGTGATTGTTGAATTTCCAAAAGGTTATGTGAAACGTCCTGGCTTTTTTGAAAGGACATTGATTGCCATTTCTGCTTTTTTCATTAATTTAATTCAAGGGCTGATGACTCTGCTACCTATATTATTTATCGGTATTTTCTTAATTACTTTTCTCTTTGGTGCTGTTTCTAATGGTGGTGGTGGTGGTGGTGGTGGTATTGGTGGCTGTGGTGGAGGCGGTGCTGGCGGAGGAGGAGGCGGTGCTGGTGGTGGAGGCGGTGGTGGTGGAGGCGGTGGTGGTGGAGGCGGTGGTGCTTAACACTACCTTATCTTGTCCCATGATTCTATTTTTCATGCATGGGCAACCATTATCGCGTTCGGCAATTCCTCTCAATAAAATCACGCTCTCCATTTTCTTTTAACTGACCTAAATTAACCAATGACTTCCGAGTCCAAAATGTACTTTCTCTCTTTTCTGCGAACTTCCTTATTGCGAGTATGTTTATTTTTCTTAGCAATAGTTGCGATTGTTTGTTTGATTAATATAAACGGGTTACAGCCCAGCCAAGCTCAGTCTGATGAATCTTCTCCTTCCCGCGATCGGATCTTGACTTATAATAGTGAAATTTTGGTCAACCAAGATGCGAGTTTGCGTGTTGCAGAAATGATTACCGTTAAAGGAACGGGGAATGAAATCAAATCAGGAATTGATCGAGAGTTTTCCTTAAATATTCCCTTTCAAGCCAAGAAAGCATCTTTCAGAGTAATTGATGTTTTATATAATGGTAAATCAGTTAATTTTTCGATGAAAACAGAAGGAGATAAAAGGCGCATTAATATTGATCATCAAGTGATGAAAAGTCCTTCTGATACCGACAGTTATACAATTCAATATCAAACCGATCACTGGGTTGATTTCTCCAATGAAGATACCGATCAATTGTATTGGAATGTAACGGGACAAGGATGGAGTATTCCGATTGATCAAGTACGGGCAAAAGTTTTGTTACCCGATTCAATTCCTGAAGATCAATTAAGTGTCAAGGCTTTCGTTGGCAAAAAAGATCAAAGTTATGAGTGGAAGCTCGATGCTGGGAAAAATCCCACGTTTGTTACGACTCGTCCTTTGCAAGCCAACGAAGGATTCAAAATTATCGTTGCATTTCCAAAAGGTTATTTAGAACCGACTCAGTCTCAATCAGATCAATCTTTAGAAAGGAGAAATTCCAACTTTTTAGAAGTATTAATCTATCTCGCTTTCCTATTTCTTCTGGTTGTCCTGATGCCACTTTTATTTTGGTATGGTCGTCCCAGTAACTTTTTTTGATTAATTCAGCGATCAGAACAAACAGAAGTCAAGATTGTACAATTTCTCCCGCATTGACAACACATTTGCAGCGCATTTCGTTTAAACTTTTTCCTGAGGGGGTGGAACTAATTTTCCTTTTCTCAAGGTAACTTCAATATTGTCTAAGGGGGCTAAGTCTTCTTTGGGAAGCGGATAATGATCTTGATTGATGGGGAGATCTTCAAGAAAACTAAAGGCTTGACGAAACTCCCGAGGCGAAACTTCTAAGGGGGCTTGGAAATGACAGGGAATCAATCGTTCAAAATGCCAACTCACGAGTAAGTTTGCCCATTTAATTGTTTTTTGAGGCGCACGGTTAAGAATGAGTTTCTGCAAAATAGGTGCGACTAACAACCGTCCATTTCCTTGTAGTTTTTCAAAAGACTCTTTCCAGTGGGGTCGCCAACGGAAGGGATAAAATCCAAAATAGGCTTTTTTCGAGCGATCTGGGGCTTGTTTTGCTTCTTGCCAAGTGTCTCCCCAATCAAGAACTTCTAGTGCATCAGGTTGAAAATAATTCGCAAACAGACAAATCCGTTGCCACCCTTTTTCTCGCATTTCTGGGGTATCTTCAACTTGTTCCCCACTATTGTCTCTCGCATGAAATAACAGGGGATAGGGGTCCAGTTGGACGCTTTCTGGCGGGGTTTTTGGAATTGAAATAATGCTATCGGTGACTAAGGCAGTGTGTGAGGGTTTATGAAAAAGAGCAACTTCTCCAAATGACCCTAAACCCAGTTTAATTGGACCTAAAATGGCATAATCAAAGGTTTCGCCAAAGGGATTATATTCATAAGAAGAAGAGAGAATATGAGTACGTTTTGGTGGAAAACCGAGCCAACTTAAGGGGAGATTAACAGGAAAACTCCATTGCTGCGGGGCAATGTAAACCTGAGCGTAGGGAAACTTCCGGGCAAATGGACCGACAAAAACTTTATGTTCTAATCCGGAAATCGTGGGAAGAACAATGTGTTTAACGACCCCATGTTCCGCTTCTAGTTCTCGCATCAAGTGGATACATTCCGGTGTCGGTGCGACGGGCGCATAGACTAATAATCCTCCTGTCTCTAAGCGGACTACAGTCATCCGAATCGGAACAACGACATAGAAAATGCCCTGCACTTGCTCGAAAGTCCAGATGGTATTTTTTAGGACTTCTCGGCGCAGGGTACGCCGTTTGCCATAGGGATAGATCGGGAGAAGGGGCCAATATTGCCAGCGGAAGTCACGTTGCGTCATTTATCTCTTGGATGCAGAGGGTAAAGAGGGATTGCTATGATGACCATTGTCGCTGTGATGGGGTTGGTCTTGCAACGCAATATTACGAATAAAGCGCGCGATCGCTTTTTCGGTTAGTTTACCCACAATTTGCTGTCCCATGTGTTGGGTTTCGGGTTTCGATAATACCTTAGGAACAAGGGGAACAATCCGCATCGGGTCAAAACCAGGGGTATCTTGCAGGATTTGTATAATATTTTGGATATGTTCGAGATTTTCATTATTGTTCCCCAGTTGAGGCGGGGTTTCATTCACCGCTAAACCCACTCGTTCCCGCACAGAAGCAGAGAAGTTATAAAAACTGCGTTGCCCATAGACATCAATTGCCTTCACTAACTCGTCAACAAGGCGTTCCCGAATAAATGCACCGCGTTCGGAGAAAAGAAAGTCTAAGGCTTGGTCTAAAACCTTTTCAAAGTCATAGTCTTCAGAATTACGAGCATTGCGCAGTAAGTTTTCCAAACGATTCCAACGGAAACTTCCTTCTCTAAAGAGTAAGTCTTTCAAGGATTGTCTTAACTCGGGTGCGGGATCAATTAATAAGCGTTTTGCCACATAGGGGTAGGCTTTACTGAGAACTTTAAAGTTAGGGTCAATCCCGATCGCGATCCCTTCTAAAGTTACCAAAGAACGGATAATTAAGGCGTAATAAGCCGGAACTTGAAAGGGGAACTCATACATGACCTCTGACATCTGGTCGGTGATGCTTTTGAAGTTGAGTTCTGCAACACTTGCCCCTAAGGCATTTTCAAAAACACTGGCGAGCGCCGGAATAATGGGACGTAAGTCGGTATCTTCCGAGAGAAATTCGAGTTGCACATAGTCATGGGCGAGGGCTTCAAAGTCACGATTGACCAAATGCACAACTGCTTGAATCAATCCATAACGCTGATAGGGCTTAATCTCACTCATCATGCCAAAATCCAGATAAGCTAAACGCCCATCGGACATCGCAAGGAGGTTTCCGGGGTGCGGATCAGCGTGGAAAAAGCCATACTCTAAAAGCTGACGGAGGGAACATTCAACGCCAATTTCAACTAAGCGCGTGGCTTCAATTCCCGCATCTTGGATCGCTTGGACATTGGTTAGCTTAATTCCTGAGATCCACTCCATTGTCAGCACCCGACGACCGGTATATTCCCAGTAGATTTTTGGAATATAAATATCTTTGATATAGCTGTAGAGTTCTTTGAACCGTTCCGCATTGTAGCCTTCATAGGCATAGTTCATTTCTTCAAAGATGCGGTTGGCGAACTCATCCATAATTGCAACTAAGTCACTACGGATGCGCTTGATATTGTTGGTTCCGAAAAACGCTACTTTTCGGAGGATATAAAGGTCAATGGTAATGCGACGGAGTAAGTCGGGACGTTGAACTTTAATGGCAACTTCTTCCCCTGTTTTTAGCTTCCCTTTGTAAACTTGTCCTAGAGAGGCTGCTGCAACAGGATGGTCAGAGATTTCTGCGTAGATGCTACGGGGATCGTCTCCTAATTCATCTTCAATGAAGTGATAAGCAATGGCGTTATCGAAGGGAGGAAGTTGGTCTTGCAGTTGCGCCAGTTCTTCAAGGTATATCGGAGGAACCAAATCGGGGCGAGTGGAGAGGGCTTGTCCGATTTTGATGTAGGTGGGACCTAGTTCGGTGAGGATTTCTCGCAGTTCGATCGCGCGTTTGTGTTCATTTTGTCGGATGCGCCCTGTCAGCTTATCCAACAGTAACCGTACGCCAAATGCTGTCCCTGGGAAAATCAGTGCAATCAGTCGTCGGACGACGGCTAAAGGACGATTACGATAGTAACGATTAATTCTTTCTGGATCGTAACGCCACTCGTCATCGGCTAACGCTCGGTGTAGCGGTTGGGTTGATGACTCCACCGTAATCGTTTCTTGGGTGGTATGGGGGGGATTGGTTTGATCCGAACGGTTTTGGGATGTTCTGGAAGCAGAAACGGTTTGTTGAGTCATAAATTTTTAGACCGACCGATGTGACGTTGTTAAGTATTGTAACAAGATTTTGGGAAACAGAAGAAGCGCGATCGCTCTTTCCCAAGGAAGATTCTGCAGAGTACTTTCTGAACTCAGATAACTTCCAACCTGACACATTGTATAGCGCTACGCACTGGACAATAGGCAATAGGCAATAGGCAACAGTTTATGATGAAAGGGTTTTAGCGATTAGTAATGTCCTAAACCCAAGTTTGTAGTGCTATACTCGACGGAGCGAGTTGTTTTTGACAACTTGGGTAGAAAAACTGATCTCCCCGATCAAGGGATTAACCAATCCTTGATCAGTTCGCCAGTTTTAAGCCAGTTTTGGAATTCTTCGGGTAAGTGAGTTCTCTCTAAGTAGGTGTGCAGTTCTTCCCCTTCTAGGGTTTCTTTTTGCAAGAGGACCTGAGCCGTTTCTTCTAGTAATTCTCGATTATACTCTAAAATGCCTTTTGCCACGTGAAGTGCGCCATTAATTAGCTCTTGCAGTTGATTATCAATCAGTTCTGCAACTTTAGGACTCACTGGGCGACGAGGGTTCATATAATCGTCTAAAAATTGTCCTTTTATTCTTTCATAGGCAACTGGTCCAAGTTCTTTACTCATTCCGTAAAGGGTAATCGCTCGCTCAGCTAAATCCGTAGCTTTTTGAATGTCATCGGCTGCTCCGGTTGAGATTTCACTAAATACAAGCTCTTCTGCAGAGCGTCCACCGAGTAATGTGGTGAGTTGTCCGCGAATTTCGCTTTCACTCAACAAGAACCGATCTTCTTCCGGAAGTTGCAAGGTATATCCTAATGCTCCTGTACCGCGCGGTACGATGGAAATTTTTTCCACTGGGTTGGCTCCAGGCATTAACCCGCCGATAATGGCGTGACCCACTTCATGATAAGCGACAATCTGTTTCTCTTTTTCACCGAGGACTCTGGACTTTCTTTCTAATCCTGCCACAACTCGCTCGATCGCGCTGTTAAAATCAGCAAAGGTGACGGCTTCCCGTTGATTCCGTGCAGCTAATAACGCAGCTTCATTGACTAAGTTCGCTAAATCGGCACCGGCAAACCCCACAGCCCGGGCAGCAATCTTTTCTAAATCCACATCATCCGCCAGTTTCACCCCTTGAATATGGACTCTTAGAATCGCTTCTCGACCTTGTTTATCAGGGCGATCGACCACCACTTGCCGATCAAAGCGACCGGGACGTTGCAAGGCTGGATCAAGGACTTCTGGGCGGTTAGTTGCAGCTAAGATAAGAACCCCTGTATTTGCCTCAAAGCCATCCATTTCTGATAGCAATTGGTTGAGGGTTTGCTCACGCTCATCATTAACCCCACTATAGGGACCCACTGCTGCTCGTGACTTACCGAGGGCATCTAATTCATCAATAAAGACAATACAGGGCGCTTGCTGTTTGGCTTGTTCAAAGAGATCCCGCACGCGCGAGGCACCAATCCCCACAAATAACTCATTAAATTCTGATCCAGAAATACTAAAGAAGGGAACCCCTGCTTCTCCGGCTACTGCTCTAGCGAGGAGGGTTTTTCCGGTTCCTGGAGGTCCCACCAGTAAAACGCCTTTGGGAATTTTTGCCCCTAAACGAATATAGCGTTCCGCTCGTTGCAAGAAATCAACAATTTCTTCTAGTTCCGCTTTTGCTTCATCCACACCCGCCACATCATTAAAGGTAACTCCGGTATCCCCTTCTGAATAAACGCGGACTTTGCTTTTACCAATGGTCAGTGCAGCCGGACCCTCTCCTTGTGTACGGCTCAAAAACCACACCCAAATGCTCAAAAATAAGAGGGGAGGCAACACCCAAGAGAGAATATTGCCCAACCATTCCCAGTTACTCGGGGGAGGCGCGGAAAACTCAACCTCATGTTCTCGTAAAATGTGAGGTAATTCTAAATCCATCGCCACGGGTGTTGTCGTGAAAACGGGTGCTTTTTCTTCTGAGTCCGATTTCAGAACATATTCAATGCGCTCGGAACTGATGGTGGCTCGTTCGACTTTTCCCGCCTGAACATCTCGAATAAATTGGCTATAGGCAACTTCTGGGGGTTGTGACTTCAAGATTGTTGCGAAGAGAAAATTAATTAAGAATAATAGCGTTAGAAAAATTAAGAAGCTATCGCCCAATTGGCTAGGTTTTGGCTCTTTGCGCGATCGCTGCGTTTCAGTTTCGATTGGCATCGCTCAACCTCCCACTACAAATTATCCCAGTGAGGAGTAATCAAAGATTGTGCCTGAAACTGATTAAGAGAATGATTACTCCTATTTAGTTTTCCCTTCTAACTTGATTGTAAGCAAATGAGGGAAGACATCGGAGCAGGAAGTGAGTGGGGAAAACAGAACTCAACTCGCTGAG
>JAVLCL010000027.1:0-1611 GCA_031580825.1 Halothece sp. Uz-M2-17 | reverse complement strand
ACTCTACTTTTTGCTCTGAAAATAAATAGAATTCGTTTTTTTTAATCGAGATATTTCTTTAGATAAGGGGAAAAGACTTCGTAGATTAAGGTTAAGGGTTGTCCATTGTGCCAAAACAGATAATGTCGTCCCCAAAAGGGACCGGTTTGTTGAAATGCGTTTTCTAGTTCCGAAGAATGCCCGTAATAAATCCCTTGAATATCACGATACAGTTCTGTATGCAGTCGAGAGAGATTATCCCAATTCGGTAAAGCGCGGTTTTGTAAATATTCATCTACTTCTTGCGCTTCCCACCAAGAAACGGCATAAGCTAGACGTTGACCGGATGCGGTGCGTAACCAAACTTGACGACGGAGGCGTGGTTCAGGAACCGCTTCTATGCCAACTGGCGCGCGATCGCGCTGATTGCCAATCGGTGACATATCAATCACATCCACCTCAATCGGTTCTCGGGTTAGCAGTCGTAAATGACGAGTGGGAGACCCATCTCCTAGTAATAAAATCTGCCAAGCAGGTGCAAGTTGGTCGTGAGGAAGTCCAGTTTTAACCACGTCTTCCCCACCTTGCCAAAGGGGATCTAGCGCGTACCAGTTCGTTTCTAGAGTGGGAGTTGGTTGCCAGTTCAAAATGCCAATTGATATCTTTTACAAAACTTAATCTCTTCTCCCATCATAACGGGTCTTGGTGATTATACTTTTCTGGATCGATGAGATGATTTCCCTTAGTGTTAAGTCTGACAAGGATTACAGGCATTTTCAAATTACTCCCAAGGATTTTTTAAACTTCATATTAAATTACTGCCAAGGTTTCATCATTTGCCTTCAAAATAGAAGGTAAAAGTTTTTCAAAAATAAACTCATGGAATTTGTAGGGAAGAGCCAGTTTTTGAAGTGGCTGAGTTTTACAATCGCGCTTTTATTAAGTTGGCAATTATTTTTCACGCCAGAAGCAATGGCACAAGAAGCGACAGGTGATATTGTTACCATTCCTTTAGAACATCGTTTAGAAATTATTAAAGATTTAGAAGATCGAGAAGTTTTATCATCAACAGAAGCCCAACAACAACGCGCCTACTATCGAGAACAACCCGAGCACATTACAACACAATTATTACAGCGTGTCGGTGGAATTTTCACGCTTTCTAACGTTATTTGGATCTTTTCTAGTATCTTATTAGTTTTCGCTTTAGGAGGCTTGTTTAGTCTCTATTTATGGCCCCTATTACGATCAATTCCCGTTTTGGTTTATGAAATCGTTGCTTATTTATTCGGATTGGGAATTGTGATTGGAGGGTATGCGCTAACTCCTCCTCTTGGGGAATATATCGCTTTTCCGGGATGTTTGAGCTTCATTGGACTTTGGAGCTTATCAGATTATTTACATCGCAAAAAGTTACAAAACTTTTATGAAGCCTTAGGGACTAATGCTTATTCTTTCGGATGTTTATTAATGGCACTTCTCTGGGGCGCGATCGCGCTTTTATATCAAAGTACCGCCATTGGTTTTATTACAATCATTGCTTTAGAGGCGTACTTCGGCTTTTTTATTGGGCTCTCCTAGACTAGGTATGACAGATTAAGAACAAAAATGCCAACTTAATAAAAGTCTTCT
>JAVLCL010000026.1:0-14606 GCA_031580825.1 Halothece sp. Uz-M2-17 | reverse complement strand
GCTGGAACTGGATCACCGGTGGTTGCGCCAGCCAGTGGAACCGTTGCTTTAGTGGGGAAAGAAAGTGAAGGTTTCCGAGTTCATGGAAATACAGTTGGAATTGATCATGGTCAAGGGGTTCTTAGTATTTTTCTCCACTTAAATGATATTAATGTACAAGAGGGAGACCGAGTGACTGCTGGACAAAAAATTGGTACGGTAGGGTCAACTGGAGCTTCCACCGGTCCTCATCTACATTGGGGGTTATACGTCAATGGTCAAGCGATTGATCCAGCACCATGGCGATTTCAAGGGATTCAATAATTAAAAACGCTGTAAGGTCATGCAAATTAAGACAATCGTTGATCAAGCTCTAAAAGATGGCTATCTTACTCCTTTAATGGAAGGAGAAATTAGTCAAATTTGTGAAACTGCAACGGAACTTTCTCCTGAAGAATATAGTGCGTTAGATGAACTGATGTCAGCACTCCTCAACGGGAAAGTTGTCGCCAGCCATCGCAAACAATTTATTAATGTGATGGAAGAGTTAGTATTAAGTGAAGCACTTACATTAGTTGCTGAAATTGAAGTCGCGAGTGATCAATCTATTGATATTGGTGATATTACCGCTTACGCTTTAAATCGTTTACCACCGTTATACGCCACAACTGAAGAAGGGGCGAATTATCAAAAACAACGAGCACACAATGAATTAAAAGAACTGATTAATCAGCGTGTTCAAGAAGCGATTACCCATCATATTCGGAGTGATAAAGTATTAGGAGAACGACAGGCTTTAGGTCAAGATAATGAACCAGAAGTCGCAAAACAAATTAGTACCCTTTTACAAAGTTATGCTCAAGAATACGAAACTGAATAGCTGTTTGCACTCTTATTCTAAGCATCAGAACATTTATTAGCCGGACGGTTGACTGTATTTTCTTGGAGTTCTTTGAGATACTCTTCTAAAATTAATAGTTGTGGTAAGTTAATCGAATAATAGACCCAACGTCCTTCTTGGCGCGATCGCGCTAACTTAGCTTCTCTTAAAATCTTCAAATGAAAAGATAATTTAGATTGAGCAATATTAATCTGATCACGCAGTTCACAAACACACAACTCTTGTTCCTGCAATAAGTTTAAAATTTGCAAACGGATCGGTTCGGATAAGGCTTGAAAGCCAGCCGTAATTAACTTAGAATCAGTTTCTAACTGAGTTAACATTATTGCAATCTCATCCTAAAAATAACTCTATCCTATTATCGCCAGAATTGGGTTTGTTGATAAACATTCACTCCAATTTCTAGCATTTCTTTATACAACTTAGCATAAGGTTCTGTCGCCAGAACCCTCTCTTGTACCGTTAGTGCAGTTAACTGGTCTTCTAATTCTACTAAAAAAGACCGTTGCTGTGATTTTGACAGTTGATGTTCTCGAAAGAGAGATTCAGTTTGAATTGCTAGCAACAAACTTTTTTTGATTTGGCTTAGACTTTTGAAAAACTCTTGTTTATCCTGATCTAAATCAGATTGGTTTTCTAACTGAGATAATTGTTCTAATAACTCTAACTTTTTGATAATCTGTTGATAGTTTTCCACTTCTGATTTTAGCTTTAACCAAGATTGCCATTTATCTGCCTGATATTTTAACCCCGCATAAATAATTCCGGTCACAAATACAGAAACTAGAAAACTAATCAGTAAAATTTTCAGATCAGATAAGTTTGTTAAACGCCCCAGCGTGATTAAAATGAGTGGGAAACAGAAAACTAAACTGAGAAACTCAATAATCCCCAGAAAAGTTATAAATGTCGTGATTGTTTCTCGATGTAAAGCAGAATCAAATAACTGTAAATAATAAATTAATTCATTATCCCACTGCTGATGACTCACCTGATTTAACTCCTCTGAGGTTAACTTTAAATCAGATAATTGTATTGACATTATCCAAACCCCAACAATTGACTAATACTTCTTAAAATCGCAACATAAAAATTACTATCTTGTTCTCGAAATAAAGCAAAAGGAGAATTAGGCGCGCCAAAAAAAGGGCGTAATGTCCAAGCTAGTTGTGTTCCCACAAAGGCATATAAACCCAACCAATAACGCAAAATATTCAAACGAATCTGTTTCCCTCCTTCATCTTGCTCCGTAAATTTAAGCATCTCTTGATAGAAAAAACTAATCCCAAGAAAGCCAGTAATGCTAAAAATAGCAACATTAAGCAAGAGAAAAAAGAAATAACTGGTTGTACTCATCAAGAAAAAAAGAGCAACAGGCGCAAACCCAAACAGTAAAACACTCATTACCGAAACGGCTGTAAGTTATAACGTTAAGTATTGATCAAAAGTTTGCTTAGACCCAAACATGATATTGAAAAGATAAAGCGTTGGTAAGCAAATAATTAATGTCAATAAATAGAGTGCAGGGAGTTTAATTCCAGAAACAATTGCCTGCAACCAGCCCCCATAAGCTCCAATAATTAACCCATAAGCTCCGAGAAAAAAAGCACTAGAAACTAATAAGCCAAAACTTTTAGACCTCAGTTTCTCTCCTTGATAAATTTCGTTTAAAAAGGCTTCTCGCTGTTGTAAAAATGACATCACGACAGAGAAGTAATTCATAAACTGTCTTCCTCCTTTTGATTGATTTTATTAGTATGAAATGAAAAAAATTACTCATTGGTTAAGAACCGCAAGCAACCTGTAAACTATTGATCACAAAGATGTATTAGAACTCAAACCTGTGAATTTAGACGTTTGGCCCGGAAAACCAGCCCCTTTAGGGGCAACATGGGATGGAGAAGGTGTGAACTTTGCCATCTTTTCAGAAAATGCAACTGAAATTGAACTCTGTTTATTCACTGGACAAGATCATGAAATTCGTCTTCCCTTAAAAGAAGTTCATAACTACGTTTGGCATGGTTATATCCCAGGTTTGCAACCCGGACAACGTTATAATTACCGAATTCATGGTGACTATAGTCCAAAACAAGGACATCGTTTTAATCGCAAAAAACTACTCCTTGATCCCTATGCTCACGCCATTATGGGGGATATTGGCTATGGTGAAGAAACCTTTGCTTATCCTTGGGATGCAGAAGAAAAAGACTTAGCTTGTTCCAATACCGATGATAGTTATCTAATTCCGAAATGCGTCGTTACGAATCATTTTTTTGACTGGGAAGGGGATCAACTTTTACAAACCCCTTGGCATGAAACTGTTATTTATGAAGTTCATGTGAAAGGGTTGACTCAACAACATCCTAAAATTCCCGAATCTCTTCGAGGAACCTATGCAGGGTTAGCCCATCCTGCTGCAATTCATCATCTGAAGTCTTTAGGGATTACCGCCGTAGAATTATTACCCGTTCATCACTTTTTAGCCTCTCCTGGACATTTAGCAAGTAAAGGACTCCGTAACTATTGGGGATATGATTCTGTGGGCTATTTTGCCCCTTATTCCGGCTATAGTGCATCTGGAAGTGGGGGAGAACAGGTGAAAGAATTTAAGGGGATGGTGAAAGCCCTTCATCAAGCGGGAATTGAAGTAATTCTGGATGTGGTTTACAACCATACCGGAGAAGGGAATCATTTTGGACCAACGGTTTGTTTTCGAGGAATTGATAATGCTGTTTATTATCGGTTAGTGGATAATGATCCCCGTTACTATATGGATTTTACAGGTTGTGGGAACTCTCTTAATGTCCGTCATCCGCAAATTTTAAAACTCATTATGGATAGTTTGCGCTATTGGGTAGAAGAGATGCACGTGGATGGCTTTCGCTTTGATTTAGCTTCTGCCTTAGCGCGAGAATTGTATGAAGTGAATAGTTTGGCTGCTTTCTTTGATATTATTCATCAAGATCCGATTCTTTCCAATGTGAAACTGATTGCAGAACCTTGGGATGTGGGGGAAGGAGGCTATCAGGTGGGAAACTTCCCGTTGCTGTGGTCAGAATGGAATGGCAAATATCGGGATACAGTCCGAGATTTTTGGCGCGGTGAAGAGAATACCTTAAGTGAGTTTGCCTATCGCTTTACCGGAAGTTCCGATTTATATCAGGCGAATGGCAAACTTCCTCATGCCAGTATTAATTTTATTACCGCCCATGATGGCTTTACCCTACGAGATTTAGTCAGTTATAACGAAAAGCATAATCACGCTAATGGTGAAAATAACCATGATGGGGAAGATTATAATCGCTCTTGGAATTGGGGGGCGGAAGGGGAAACCGATGATCCGGAAATCCTCCAGCAGCGATCGCGCCAACAAAGAAATTTTATCACCACTTTAATGTTATCCCAAGGGGTTCCCATGCTCCTCGGTGGGGATGAAATGGGACGAACCCAACAGGGGAATAATAACGCTTATTGCCAAGATAATGAACTAACATGGTTTAACTGGGATTTATCTCCAGAACAGGACGAATTACTCGCGTTTACCCAAGAAATCATTGCCTTTCGTCATCAGCACCCCGTTTTTCATCGTCGCAATTGGTTTCAAGGTCGTGCTATTCACGGGTCACAAGTGAGTGATATCGGATGGTATCACCCTGATGGGAGTTTTGTGACTGAACAACAATGGTTAGAAAATCAGTTAACGAAAGCAATCACGATTTTTCTCAATGGACAAGAATTATCGACACCTGATCCCCGTGGAAAACGATTATTTGATGATAGTTTTTTACTGTTTTTGAATAGTCATCATGAAGAGAAAATCTTTCTCATTCCAGAGATACTCCAACCGCTCTCTTGGCAAGTTTTAATTGATACGAATCAACCGCGCTTATTATCAGGAGAAACGGTTTATTCTGGACAAGAAGAAATTCATTTAAATGCTTTTTCAATCTTAGTTTTAAGGGGGAATAACGAAGAACAAATTAATCAAACTGCGTCATAAATTGACGGTCAATGTAATCTTTCCAACGCCATAGTAAGGGAGAATGAAAACCCAAATTTCCCCAAGACGCGATCGCGCTTTCATCGCCAGTCCCGATTAAACTGAGATAATTCTTTTGCGGATGATAAGGCTTTAAGGGGTTTCCTAAAATCGTTCGTTGTAAGTTTTGAAATAATGGTTTTCCCTGTCGTACCGCAAAAACACCGGCTTTGGGACGGGGATGATTAACCATAGTTGCAATATCTCCCGCAGCAAAAACAAAGGGATGAGAAATAGATTGCAAATAGTCATTAACCAGAATAAAACCTCGCTGATCAGTGGCTAAACCACTGTCTTTAATCCAAGTCGGTGCGCTGGCTTGAGTGACCCAAAAAATAATATCAGTTTCTAACATCAATCCCGAATCACAAACTACTTTATCCGGATAAACGTCAGTGACGGCTTCTCCAAGATGGAGTTGAATCCCTCGTTTTTGCAATAAAGATTTTAAATGTTGACGCACCCATTTCCCTTTATCAAGGAGTAATTCTTTTTCCCGTTGGAAGAGATGAATTGAAACTTGATGACTCATTTTTTGCAGGCGTTGCTGCATATTTAAAGCTAATTCTACACCACCAGCACCTCCGCCAACAATGGCAAGATTTCGTGGTTGCTGCGGAGTGGTTTCCACTGTTTCTAAAAATTGATACCAATGTTTGAGAAATACAGAGACAGGCTTAGCAGGAATTGCATAATCTTTCGCCCCCGGAACGGTTAAGATAGCAGGCGTAGAACCAATATCAATCGAAACCTTATCAAAGGTTAATGGCGGACGTTTCAGACAGAAAATTTGTTTATGCTTGAGATCTAAACCGACCGCTTGGTCATGATAAAACTCCGCTTGGGCGCGTTGGGCTAGAGGCGGTAAATTAATATGAGTTTCCTCATAGCTGTAGAGTCCCGCCACATGAGCCGGTAACATTCCCGAATAGGGCGTTTTTTCCGTATCGCTGAGGAGTTTAAGGCGAACATCAGCAAGGGTGTGCAGTTGCCACATCCGTAGTAAAATGGCATGACTATGACCGCCACCAATGAGAACCAGATTTTGGGGTTGAGAGCGCGATCGCTGCATGGTCAATAATTGAAAAACAACTATTTCTATTGTTTCTTAGATATTTCAATTTTGAGTGAGTTTTTTATGAGTACACCGAAAAATATTCAGTGCGCGATCGCGCTGGGAAGTAATTTAGGAGACTCGCAACAAATCCTAGAACAAGCCATTCACCAATTAGACAGCGATCCGAAAATCAAAATCCGCTCGGTTTCCAGTTGGTATGAAACACTTCCCGTCGGACCAGCGCAACCGAATTACCTCAATGGCTGTGCAGTCTTAACCACCAGCTTATCCCCATCTGAGCTTTTAGCCGTCTTACTGAAGATTGAAACTCAATTTGGGCGGGTGCGCCAAGAACGTTGGGGAGCGCGTACCCTTGATTTAGATCTTATTTTATATGATGATTGGGTAGTAGAAACAGAGTGCTTACAAGTGCCTCATCCTCGCATGAGAGAACGGGCGTTTGTATTAGTTCCCCTTGCTGAAATTGCCCCGAATTGGATTGATCCCATCACCGGACGCGCGATCGCGCAATTAAAAGAAATCATTGATTGTTCTGGTATTGTGCACCAACTCTAACTCGGGATTACTCTCTAACAAAATCATGCTCAAGCTCCTCCCTAAAAATCCCTTGACTCGTTGGTTGTTATTGACTTTCATGATTTCTCTGACTCCCTTAAGTCTGCAACCCATCGCCACCACTCAGATAACAGAAGAAAACGCTTCATCTCCCTCTTTATCTGAAAAAATTCTGGGAATGGAACGCGGACTTGAACAAGAATTTGAAACTTATTTTGACCGTAATTTAGCAGAAGTCACACAACCGCCAGAAGAAATTGCTCGTACCCTCTCCCGTTTATCTGAAGAGACAGGAAGCCGATCCGCTGTACTATGGGCGATTCCCCGTGAAACTCATTTACATCTTGTACTGATTACCCCTGATGGTGATCCCATTGTTAGAGATCTTTATGATGTTCCACGCTCAGTCTTAGATACAGTAACAGAGGAATTTCATCGTGATTTGATCAATCCACTTTCTCCGATGAAGTTAGAAATTGCACAGCAACTTCATCAGTGGATCATCGAGCCTTATGAAGACAACTTTTTACAAGCAGAAGGAATTGAGACCATTTTATTCTGTCTCGGTGATGGACTGCGAGGCTTACCGCTAGCAGCACTCCACGACGGAGAACAATTTTTAATCGAGAAGTATAGTCTCAGTCGCATTCCAGCCTTTAATTTAATTAATACGAACTATGACCCTTTAGAGTTAGATCAAGTTTTAGTAACAGGGGCTTCTGAGTTTCCTGAACAAGTTCCCTTACCCGCCGTTCCGATGGAAATGTGGGTGATTGGAAGAGAACTCCGTAATCATAATCAGGAGTCTGACAACTATACACAGGGACAGTATTTTTTCAATGAAAGGTTTACTCAGGAAAACCTCCAAAATAGCCTCGCCAATACTCCATTTGATATTGTTCACTTAGCAACTCATGCTGAATTTCAGCAGGGAGATCCCAATAATTCCTATATTCAGTTTTGGGATAGTCAATTAACACTTGATAATGTAAGTGAACTCAACTGGAATAATCCCCCAGTAGAATTATTGGTTCTCAGTGCTTGTGAAACCGCTTTAGGAGATGAAGAAGCCGAACTGGGATTTGCAGGGCTAACGCTTCAATCGGGTGTGAAATCTGCAGTAGCAAGTTTGTGGTATGTTAGCGATAGTGGCACGCTGGCTTTAATGAGTGAGTTTTATCAACAGTTAGCTATGGGTAAAGGCAAAGCAGAAGCCCTCCGTCAAGCACAAATTCAAATGCTGAGAGGAAATGTTCATCTCACTCAAGATAATTTAGTTTTATCCAGAGGCGCACTCAATTTACCCAGTAACTGGGAATCGTTAGGTCGTAAGGACTTTTCTCATCCCTTTTATTGGGGTAGCTTTACGGTCATTGGTAATCCTTGGTAACATAGCTTCTCTTAGTCTGGTAATCAGTTATCCCAAAAACAAATAACTTTTTTATGAATGATTCTAATCCTCAAATTTTAAAAGAGCGTCTTCACTATCAAGGACGTAAATTTAGTTTTGAAGTCAACCAGCTTCGTCTTCCCAATGGTGTTGAAGGAGAATGGGAATGCATTCGTCATCCCGGTGGCGCGTTAGCAGTTCCCGTCACGCCAGAGGGAAAACTGGTTTTAGTCGATCAATATCGCATCCCCCTGAAACAACGCTTATTAGAATTTCCAGCCGGAACAGTGGAAACGGAAGAATCCCCCGCCGAAACGATTAAACGGGAAATTGAAGAAGAAACAGGCTATCACGCAAAGCAATGGCGAGATTTAGGAAAATTTCCCCTCGCACCAGGCTATTCTGACGAATATATCTATGCGTTTTTAGCCACAGATTTAGAACTGTTAGAAACGCCACCGGAACAAGATGAAGATGAAGATATTGCGGTTGTTCTTTATACGCCGGAAGAATTAGAACAATTGATTCACAGTGGTGATCCGAAATTAGATGCAAAATCAATTACCAGTTATTATCTCGCTCGTCCCTTTCTTCAGCCGTGACCAGTTACCAAAGAACAATGAACGAAGAATAAACAACTAATAATTTAAGATAACCTTTCCGCAGCACTGGCGACTAAACTCATAGCTGTAATCGGGGCTGTAACCGCGCGTAAAATGCGTCTTCCGAGAGAAACCGGTTCAAAATTGGCGTTTTCGGCTTCTAGCATTTCTGATTCCGTCCATCCCCCTTCGCAACCTGTCGCAATGACAACCGAATCTCCCAAGGTTAGTTTACTCGATAACGCGGTACTGAATAGAGGAATATCAGAGCGAGCCGTACAAAAATAGCAATGAGATCCCTTAAAAGCATCCTGTTTCAGGGCTTCCGATAACGTGACGGGTTGTAAAATAGTGGGAACGATCGCGCGTTCTGATTGTTCTGCTGCTTCTTGTGCAATCCGTCGCCAGCGCGTTAACTTATTAGCACTGGGGTTTAAGAGTGTGCGCTCACTCAAAACGGGAACAATAGTTGTGACACCAATTTCGGTACAACAGCGGACGATTTCGTCAACTCCTTGCTTGGGTAAAGATACCAACAAAGTTACGCTAACCGGAAGTTCCGTCTGAATTTCAATCGGGGCGATAATTTCTGCGTGATCTGCGGTTAATTCTACCAGCCAAGCTGTTCCTTGACCGGTTATTGCGATTGCGCGATCGCCGACCGCTAATCGTAACACCCGTCGTAAATAATGCACTTGAGACGGATTTAAGTGGATTGTCTTCCCTTGTTTCTGTTCAACTTCAATAACAAACCGTTGGTACTGCACAGGTTTTTTGGCTGTTTGTAAACTGTAATCAGGTTATCATCTCTCTTTTCTCTATAGCAGTTTTCACGTTTATGGGATACATTCTAAATTTTTGTTCTTCGTTCTTTGGGAATCAGTAGTGGATTACTGGTAACAGCTATACCCGAAGCGAATAAAAAACGCTATATTTTTTCATCTTGCGCCTATTGTTCCATGATCAAGGATAGAGCATGAATTCAAAAGTTACTAACATTCTTCTCTTACCCACTCTTACCTTAAGTTGCGGAATTTTAGTTGCCATTTTATTTCCCAATCGTGGAAAAGTGGCTGTCCTCATTGGAAGTACAACCGGCTCTATTATTGGGACGTATTCGCTCACTCGTCAACAAGTTAACTCCGATGTCAACTGTGAAAATCATACCATTGCTTCACCTCAAGAACGGTTACAATTTTTGCAAAAACAAGTTCATCTCTTTCAAGATCATCTGCAAGAACTTGCTCAAGATTTAAGCCAAAACGAACATCAAAGTGCCACCTCTCTTTCTCCTAAACTTTCTGATCAAAGAGAAGAAATACCGGAAGAAGATCAAGAAGTTATTAACTGGTTAATTCACAATGGTATCACCGTCCAAAAATATCATATTCCTGATCAAAATGAAGAAGTTTTTAATAAGCTAGCAATTTATTTAGGAGAAAAATATTCAGACTTAAGTTATTTCTACATTCAACTAAAACGCAGTTTTTCTAAAGGACAAAACCTATCCGTTAACCTTGCCTCTCGCAGTAAAACAGAAATCACTTATACCACTCAATTTTGTAGTCGAATGAGTGACTATGCCTTTTTATCCTCTTATCAATATGACCGCAAAAATAAAATGCTCTATGCCTCTCCTCAAAAAAAAGGCTTAGTTATTAACTTTATTACAGGGGGATGGTTTGAACGTTTTGTTTATTTAAGTTTATGCCAATTATTCCAAGAAAATAAACAAATTTATAAAAGTATCTTAAACCCACAAATTATATTACAAAACGGCGAAGACTTTGAATTAGATATTTTATTCTTAGTTAACCAAAAACCATTTTGGATTGAGTGCAAAACAGGAGACTACCAAAATCATGTCACCAAATACTCTAAAATGCGAACTGTGTTATCTATACCCAAAGAATCATCCTTATTAGTTATTTTAGGGATTCGGGAACAACTTACCCAAGAACTCACTAATTTGCATGACATTTATGTCGCGAATGAAAATAACTTTTTAACTACTGCTGAAACTTTAATTCTAGGGAATTAATATCAAATCAATCCTGTCTCATCTTTGTGTCTTTGTGGTTATTTTAATAGCCATCATAATCAGAAATAAGATAAAGTTTAAGGGAACTTTTTCATCAATAACAATGTCAGATCTATTCACCCCTGTTCAAGTTGGTCCCTACACGCTTAGTCACCGTATTGTCATGGCTCCCTTAACGCGGATGCGTGCTGGTCAAGGAAATGCACCGACTGCACTGAATGTTCGTTACTATCAACAACGGGCTTCTGAAGGGGGGCTTATTATTTCGGAAGCGACTCAAATTTCTCCTCAAGGGTACGGTTATGCGAACACCCCTGGGATTCATTCCTCAGAACAGATTGAGGGCTGGAAACAGGTGACAAAAGCGGTTCATGATCAAGGGGGATATATCTTTTTACAATTGTGGCACGTGGGACGGGTGTCACATCCTTCCTTACAACCCAATGGTGAACGTCCCGTTGCACCCAGCGCGATCGCGCCAGAAGGAGTTGCCTTTACTCACGAGGGAGAAAAACCCTTTGTCACCCCTCGCCCCCTTAAAACGGAAGAAATTTCCAGCATTATTGAAGACTATCGCCAAGCTGCAAAAAACGCGATCGTAGCCGGATTTGATGGAGTAGAAATTCACAGTGCCAATGGTTATCTCCTTGATCAGTTTCTTCACGAAAGTTCTAACCAGAGAACGGATCAATATGGCGGTTCCATTGCTAACCGATCGCGCTTAACTTTAGAAGTTGTGAGCGCGGTAACCAAAGTCTGGGGAGCCGATAAAGTGGGGATTCGCCTCTCTCCTGGGGGAACATTTGGTGATATGGAAGATTCTAATAAAGAAGCTCTCTTTGATTATCTTGTGAGTGAACTCAACCGCTTTAATTTAGCCTATCTTCATTTAGTCGAACCCCGAATTAAAGGGAATGTCACCATTGACCAACCCCAATATAATCTCGGTTCTGACCATTATCGTCCTCTTTATCAAGGAACGTTACTGGCTGCTGGCGGTTACACCCGAGAAACCGGAAATCAAGCGATTGCCAAAGGAACTGCTGACTTAATTGTTTATGGTCGTCTCTTTATTGCCAATCCCGACTTACCGAAACGCTTTCGTCTTCAAGCTCCCTTAAATGACTATAATCGCGATACATTTTATGGGGGTGATGAAACCGGCTATACAGATTACCCGCTCTATAAAACTTACTCAAACTGAATCATTTGATGTTTACTTCCTAGCTTGGATCTTCTCCAGACCTTTCCATCACTAGGCTTGCACGGCTGAGCTCTCCGCACCTTCCAAATTAATCGCTGCATTTAAGTCACGATCAATAGAAATACCACAATTAGGACAATCATAAGTTCTTTGATTAATCCGCATCTTCTGTTTGTGTCCGCAATTAGAACAAATTTGCGAACTCGGGAACCATTGGTCAATTAAGGTCAGTTGACTACCATACCAGTCACACTTATACTCAAGTTGACGACGAAACTCATAGAAACCCCCATCAGCAATCGCACCCGCTAATTTATGATTTTTGAGCATTCCAGATACATTTAAGTTCTCGATTTTCACTTCTCCGTGGTTCTTGGCTAAGTGAGTCGTTAACTTGTGTAAATTATCTGCTCGAACGTCAGCGATGCGCTTGTGTGCTTTGGCTAGTTTAAGTTTTGTCTTTTCACGATTCTTACCTCCTTTTTGACGACGGCATAACTCTTTTTGCAGTTTGGCTAATTTTCTTTTAGCGCGACGATAGGCTTTTGGGTTTGGGTGAGTTGTCCCATCACTCATTGTTGCTAAAGTGTTAATCCCAATATCAACACCAATACTGGTTTTACTTTTGGGATGAGGTTCAGGTTCACACTCAATTTTGAAAGCAATGTACCAGTCTCCCGCCCGTTTGCTAATGACCACGTTCTTTGGTTTAACGGGAGGCAGTTGCTCGTGACTCCTGACCCAACCGATTCGTGGGAGTTTAATCCAATTACCTGAAATTTTGATACTCCCTTCTAAATAAAAGCTATCTCTGATATTTTTCTTTTTGAATTGAGGGAAACCGGTTCCTCTGACTTTCCACACCCGCTTAAACGCCTGATCTAAGTTTCTTAAGGCTTGTTGGGGCGCGCATTTCGAGACTTCATAATACCAAAGATTAGTTGATTTTACTTCTGCAATTAACTTCTTGTGTAAGTCAACAGCAGTCGGTCGCTTCCCTCCAGATTCGTAGATTTCTTGACAAGTCGCCAATCCCCAATTCCAAGCATGACGAGCAACTCCGGCGTGTTTTGCCATTAGTGTCCGTTGTTGGTTATTAAGTTTTAGTTTTGTCTTAAAGCCTTTCACCGACCTTTTTGAACTCTATACTTGCTTATACAAGTATAGTAGCGTTAAATATAAGTAAGTTCAAGTACAATTAGCTCAATTGTTAGAATCTGTTTTAAGCCCTTTTTAGAAGAAACAGAAGCAACCGTTTAAAAACATCGCCCCCTCAGACACTTAGGAAGCTTCGACACAGTAGCAGTAAGATGAGGCTTTTACAGTAAAATCACTTTTCTGGCTCTCGCCATAGGGATAAACTTGTGGAGTCAAACAGTTATTATAAGTTTCGCCAGTGAGATATTCTAAGGTATCTTTAATTCCTTTGCGGGTAATGGGAGATAAGTAGGAATGAAATTTGTCATTCACGGCTGGGATTAAGATCCAGTAGGCATCAGGTTTTTTTCCATACACACCTTGAACAAAAGATAATAAGGAATGAGGGGGGTTTGGGTAAGAGAGACCACACTCTGTTCTCTCATAGTTCGGAAGAAAATGTTTAATCATTATTTCTGGCTTCCTATTATCGGAAACACTATAGGAACTCACAAAAATAACCAGATTTGCTTTGGCAACTACAGAGGCAAGATTAGAAGATAATTGGTTAACACTCAGAGCTTGAATAAACTTAGAATTACTCTGTTTCAGAGCTTCTGCAACTCGAAACCCAGCACTATTATCTCCTTTTCTTCTGTCTCCATAGCCTATAACTAAAAGCGGGATTTGGGGGAAGGCAGTATCAGTCATAGGAAATCAAGACCTATTGTCTTAATACTTTTATCTTGACTTTAAATTATATATTTCTTCTAGGAAATATGCAATTTATTGACTTATATTAACCTTATGAAAACGAATCAAAGATGTTATTAAAAATACAGTTAATTTCTTACAATTATTCTGATTTTATTATTTTATTTCTTTAGCAGAAAACTGACCTTCCAAGAATTTCAAGCTTCGCTTGATCAAAAACACTTAATATCAAGCAGATGGTTACTAGCTTCTCATGATCGAACAAGTTGAAAAAGGGTCACTGAAAAAATCAAGTTTCAGCAATAAGAATTTTAGTCATCACCTAAACCAGGTCGTCCAATTGATTGCTTCATTCTTGACACTTGAGTCCAAATTGTTAACCCTTGTAGTGATCTTTTAGAGGGTTTAGAACCGCATAAAGCAATACCATAACCAATGATTACCCCTATCGGGGCTGTGATTGCAGACCGCCAGATTCCCGGAAACGGAAACCATCCGGCTTCGGAAGCGATAATAATCAAAATCACAGCAGCAACCGTTCCATAAAACGCACCATTGGCATTGATCCGAGGAAAGAGAACTCCCATTAGGAAAATTCCCAATAAGGGTCCTAAAAAAATTGTGGTATAGGTTACCAAAAAAGGTAATAAGTCTTTTCCCGTAGAAGCCACGTAAAACGCTGATAAGATCCCAAGAATTCCCCAAATCACAATTAACCCTTGGGCAACCCTCAGTGAGGTTGATTCACTCTCTTCTGAAAGGAAATAACGATCATAAAAATCCACGGTCATACAAGTGGCTAAAGAATGTAAAGCGGAATCAATCGAAGACATCGCTGCTGCAAAAATTGCTGCCACTAAAAAACCGGATGCGCCAGCCGGAACTTGATTAACAATGAAATAGGGTAAAATCTGATCCCCGGCAATCTCTTCCGGCAATCCAGTATTGAGAGAATAGAAACCAAAT
>JAVLCL010000539.1:0-2152 GCA_031580825.1 Halothece sp. Uz-M2-17 | reverse complement strand
CACTGCCCTGAAAGCCCGGATTCCCTTCCTTGATGTCAATCAAGAACGCCATCACACTTATTCGGGTTATGTGGGACTGATCAATATGGCGAAAGAGTTTGATCATGCTTTGCATAGTCCGATTTGGGAACAGGTCAGACAGCCTGCGCCTTGGGAATGTTGATTAACCACAGAGACACAGAGAACGCAGAGAAGATATAACCACAAAGACACAAAGAACACAAAGAGTATTTTGTTATGGGTAAGGTGTTATGAGTACTATTACTAATCCAAAGAAGCCTGTTGCGGTTAATCCATTGAAGCAGAGTCCGCCGTTGGGTGCTGCGTTAGCCTTTCTCGGTTTGAAAGGGATGGTTCCTCTCTTCCATGGTTCGCAGGGTTGTACGGCGTTTGCAAAAGTGATTTTAGTGCGCCATTTCCGAGAGGCGATTCCAGTCGCTACCACGGCGATGAGTGAGGTTTCAACGATTTTAGGCGGTGAAGACAATATTGAACAGGCGATCTTGACCTTGGTGGAAAATGCAAAACCTGATCTGTTGGGCTTATTGACGACGGGGTTAACGGAAACGCGAGGGGATGATATGCCCCACATTCTCAAATCAATTCGTCAGTCGCATCCCGAACTTGATAATTTACCGATTATTCTGGTCTCCACACCCGATTATAAGGGCGCGTTACAGGAAGGGTATGCAGCAGCAGTGCAGGCGATTGTATCCCAGGATTATGGCACGCCAACGGAAACCTCTCAAGACCAAGTGACCATTTTGGCGGGATCCTTCCTTAGCCCTGGGGATGTGGCGGAAATTAAAGAAATGGTGGAAGCATTTGGCTTAAAACCATTAGTAATTCCTGATTTGTCGGAGTCGATGGATGGACATTTAGAAGATGATCATTATTATGCGAAAACTCCAGGCGGTACTTCTTTAGAAGAATTAAAACAGTTGGCGCGATCGCGCTTCACCATTGCCATTGGGGAAAGTATGCGTTCCTCAGCAGAAATATTAAAACAAAAATTTGGAACAAATTACACAGTTTTTTCTCGTTTAAACGGTTTAAATGAAGTAGATCAGTTCATTTGGTTGCTTGCTCAAATGGCAGCTTATGATGATAGGGGAAATTGGACATTTCAGCCTAAAATTCCACGGAAATATCAACGTCAGCGTCGTCAATTACAGGACGCAATTCTCGACAGCCATTTCTTCTTCGGTGGTCAAAAAGTAGCCCTCGCTTTAGAACCTGATTTACTTTATCAAACCAGTTGTTTGCTATCGGAAATGGGGGCAAAAATCAACGCTGCGGTCACCACGACGGAATCTCCAATTCTGGAGCAATTACCGACTGATCGCGTTACAGTTGGCGATTTAGAAGACTTAGAAGATTTAGCAACGGATTCTGATTTAATGATTACGAATTCTCAAGGAAAACGAGTTGCTGATAAGCTCAAAATTCCTCTGTATCGATTAGGCTATCCCATTTTTGATCGCTTAGGGAATGGCTCTCGTTGTTGCGTTGGCTATCGCGGAACGATGCAAACTCTATTTGAAATTGGTAATCTTTTTATCGACAATATGCATTAAAAGTTAGGAGGTTGGAAAAATGAAAGTTGCATTTGCGACCCAAGATAATATTCATATTAATGCTCATTTTGGTTGGGCGAAAAAGTTTGATATTTATGATGTTTCGGTGGAAGGGTATGACTTTTTGCAAACCATCGACTTTGGGGAAAATCTGAAAGAAGATGGGAAAGAAGATAAGTTAATTCCGAAAATGAATGCTGTTGCTGATTGCGCGATCATTTACGTTTCAGCAATTGGCGGGAGTGCTGCTTATCGCTTATTACAAGCGGAAGTAACCCCGTTGAAAGTCGAAAACCAACAAGAAGAAATTACGAATGTTCTCAATCGTCTGATTCAAACTTTAGAGAATCCACCACCGTGGTTACGGAAAACATTAAGACAGAAAATAAAGTTACCCAATTTCGATGAATAAGTTCTAACAATGAGGAAGTATCAACCATGAATGCACCCACAGAAGCCCCCGAATCAGATTTAATTGGCGAGAATTCTTTCCTAAAAGAGTTAGTGCAACAAGTCCGCGCTCAAGATCACTATGGTGTTTATCGTAGCTGGAAAGATGAATTAGTGATTGGGAA
>JAVLCL010000538.1:0-2152 GCA_031580825.1 Halothece sp. Uz-M2-17 | reverse complement strand
CTTCGTTAATAGCAGAAGAGGAAACATTAGAATGAGGAGAAAGAGCAGATAAATTATTCATTTTAATTTGTTCTTTGGTACAGCAGTTTCAGGAATTAATAATGAAGCATGAGACAATAACCAATTTATTCTAAATTTTTGCCGACCGCACCGAGTAAATCTTGATCTAAATAAGGCTTAGTTAAATAATCGGATGCGCCCAATTCCATGGCAATACGTTGATATTTATCTCGCGTACGAGAAGTAAGAACAATTACGGGAATTTGCGCAAATTGAGGGGTTTGGCGAGTCGCCCCGATAAACTCTAATCCGTTCATCCTCGGCATTTCTAAGTCACAAACAATCAGATCAACTTTTGCCCCTTGTTGCAATTGATCAAGGGCATCTTGACCATCTTTAGCTTGAATGACATGATGTCCTGCTTTTTGCATAATCATGGATAGGGTTTGTCGTTCTGTAATGGAGTCGTCAATCACCAACAAGGTATGGAATTGCTCTTTATCAATGGGAAGAGGTGTTTGGTGTTGGGAAGTTTTTGAGGGCTGAGCATCATGGATGCTTGCTATCTCTTCTTCTTGGGTTTGGTGAACGCTGTAGGGGTTGGTATAGTCTTCGGTTAGTTTTTGATGAGGGAGGGCTGCTTGTTTTTTACTCGGAAGACTTGCGGGTTGTGGGGTTTCTCGTTTTGGTAGTACCGAACTGCTATGACTGAGATGGGCTTGAGTATGATTGAGGAGGGCTGCCCCATCGAGAACAAGGCTGAGTTTACCATCAGGAAGAATTGTACAACCATAGGCATAACTGGGCGGTGGTACAGTCATGGAAAAGGGTTTTAAGACCAGTTCTTGTTCTTCGAGAACAGTATCAATTTCTAAGGCGACTAACCCATCTGGCGTGCGGATGAGTAAAAGCGGTGTTACGCCTTCTGCTGCTGTAAGCAGTGTCGTTTCTTGCTGGAGTTCAAGATCGGGCTGATTCTGAGTTTGAAGAAGATAGTTGGCATTACGCTGATAGGTTAAGAGGTGAGTTAAGCCATAAATGGGAATACTGATGGGGTCTTCTTCTTTGCGCGATCGCCATTGTAAAACTTTACGACTACCTAACCATTTGATTTTCTCTGATTCAGGAATTAAAATTTGTTCGACTTCATCGGCAATAAAGCTATAGATCCCGTTTCCCGCCTGACAGACTAACAAACGAGCATTCATCAACGCTCCTCGAATTTGCAGATAGAAGGTAGTTCCCACACCCACTTCACTTTCAACAGTTACAGACCCGTTAATTTTCTGCATTTGGGAGTAAACCACATCTAAACCAATGCCTCGCCCTGAAAGATCCGTAGCGTTGGCAACGGTCGAAAATCCAGGTTCACAAAGCACCCGTAGCAGTTGGTCTTCGGGACGGGGAGATTTGCGAATTGCTTGCACTTGGGTTGTTGTGATCAGGTTTTTTTCTAACGCCCGTTGACAGATTTTTTCCACATCTAACCCACGTCCATCGTCTTTCACTTCAACAATGGTACGGTTGCCTTGGTTGTAAGCACGGATGAAGATTTGTCCTGTGCTGGGTTTGCCCCGTTGTTGCCGTTCTTGGGGAGATTCAATTCCATGATCAAAGGCATTACGAACGATATGGAGTAAGGCATCATAGAGATTTTCTGTAATGGCTTTATCCACTAAAACTTGTACACCACTCTGTTTAAGTTCCACTGCCTTGTTATAAGATTGACTGAGTTTTCTCACCATGGGCGGAAACCGATTCAGCACTTTTTCAATCGGCAGCATTCGCACCCCTTCGAGTGCATCTCGAAGCTGACGAGAGAGCCGTTGTTCTCGTTCCACTGAGGTTGCATTTGATCTCGCAAGATGATTCACATCATCTAGGGCTTGTTCCAGTTGGCTATTTTCTTCTAAAGAAGCATATAAAAACTGGGCAAAGTCGCTGTTGCCATATTCTGTCGGGAGTTTATCTCGAAGTTGGAATAAGGTACGTCGATGTTGAGAGAGCCAACCGCCAAGTTTTTGTAATGCGGATTGATATTGTTCATCTCGCAGCGATAACAAGTTTTGGTTAATCGAGAGTTCCCCAACCAGATGATTGAGGTTTTCCACTTGCTCTAAATCAACCCGAATACTCACTCGATTACGAGGGG
>JAVLCL010000537.1:0-2170 GCA_031580825.1 Halothece sp. Uz-M2-17 | reverse complement strand
CTAATATTATCATTGGCATTACCATTGCTTTTTTATTACCCCGTCGCTGGACATCCCCAGAACCTTTAAGAGAATGGATTAAAGTCTTATGGAAAACCCTAGTTGCTATTCCCCAAGCCTATATTGAAGCAATTCAGATTATGCTTTTTCCTCATCATGAGGAAGAAATTGTCAGGGAGAAAGTTAAACCCAACCGTACCCCAGGACTCATTTTTTTAGACATATTTTTAATTACTTTTACCCCCAAAACTATTGTTGTAAAATATCATCAACGAGGTTGGTATGAAGTCCACCGCATCCGACGCAGAATTAATAACCAAAGAACGAATAACAACGAACAAAGAACTAATTAAAAATGGATTCAATTTTAATCGCCATGATCGGCGCACTTCTTATTCCCATTTACGAAGCCTGTCAAGATGAAGACATCTGGCAAAAAATGCTTGCGTTTGCCAGTATTGCCACCAAAACTTCCATCATGATGCTGTTTATTTCCGTCTTACGGGATGACTGGTCAATTGGTGTCGTTGCCGTCATTATTTTGAGTGTTGGTAACGCGGGCTTAATGCTACTTGCACACTTAATTAAACGGTTAGAACGATATGATTAATCTTCTCAGTTATAGCCTGATTTTAATGGGAATTATCTTCTGGTTTTGGGGCACATTTCCCCTCATTGGCAATCGGTCTGTTTTATTTAAACTACACAGTCTTTCTGTTGCTGATACCCTAGGTTCAATGAGTATCGTGATTGGTTTACTCCTAAAAATTCCGGAGGAATGGCCCCTACTATTATTAGCCATTATTTCCCTAGCCATTTGGAATACGGTATTGGGATATGTTCTTGCCTATTGTTCTAGTGATGAGGGGGGTGAAAATGGATAATTATATTTACATTATTGTGGCGTTACTCCCTTTAACGGCACTCACTTTAGTTCTGCAAGTTAATCCTTATCAGGCTTTAGTCATACGAGCGATTTTAGGAGCAGTGGCTGCTTTAGTTTATGCGGTATTGGGGGCTGCGGATGTTGCCCTCACTGAGGCGTTAGTGGGAACAATGTTAGCGATTACGCTGTATGTTGTGGCGGTTCGGTCTTCTTTGGTGATGCGGTTAGGAGTCTTACAAGCAGAGACAGAAACTGATCAAAATTTAAAGGATATTATCGCCAAAATCAGAAAAATTATTGATCAGTACCATTTACGTTTAGAAATTATTCAATACCCTAATCTGTCTGCGTTAGAATCGGCGTTACACTCACAAGAAATTCACGCCGGTTGTATAACTTGTCAGCAAGAAGACTGTCTTTTTCATAACGGAACCACCGTTATCAATACGCAACAAACTTATCATACACCGGTTCGAGTGCGTCGCCTCTTTGAGATTATGAAAGAGGAATTAGTCTTTCCAGATACAACTGTCACCTATGTCCCTGTCATGAAGGAAGAGGAGAAGCACTAATGAAATGGCTTTATGCAGTCGCGGGGTTCGCTTTATTTATCAAAATGTTGGTTTTACCGAATCCGGTCGCCGACTGGGAAGAATTAGCAGTTGTGGAAACGATTGTGTCGGAAAGTGGGGTTTCTAATACCGTATCAGGAATTATTTTTAGAAATCGACTCTATGACACCATTTTTGAAGTTGTTGTTTTTACCATTGCAATTCTAGGCGGGCGATTTCTCTTAGCCAATGAACAACCGGCGACAACTGTTGATCAATTTACAGATCATCCCTCGGTTGTGTTGGCGCGTCTTGGTGCGACTATCGCTGCTTTAGTTAGCATTGAACTGGCGATTCGTGGTCATTTAAGCCCTGGCGGGGGGTTTGCTGCGGGCGTTGCTGGCGGAACAGCCATTGGTTTAATCGCGATTACCTCAAAGTCACAGTGGATGGAAGTGGTTTATCAACGGTGGAAAGCTGCAACGGTTGAAAAAGTATCGGTTCTAATTTTTATTGCTTTAGCCGTGGTTACGTTAGTGGGTTGGGAACTTCCCCAAGGAGAATTAGGAACGCTAGTCAGTGGCGGTTTCATCCCCTTTCTGAATATTTTAGTGGCTCTGAAAGTTGCGCTTGGATCTTGGGCGGTTATTTTATTGTTTATTCGCTATCGCGGTTTACTTTAGGGCTTGCTGAAAAAGTCTAATTATCGGTTTAGCCAGGCAAAAGTCAATAG
>JAVLCL010000536.1:0-2175 GCA_031580825.1 Halothece sp. Uz-M2-17 | reverse complement strand
GAATTACCCCAATTTAAATGCACATGCGCTTATATAATAAACGAGCAAGACTTTTGAACCGCTTTTTCTAAGTTTCTTTGATAATCTCCTTCTGATATTTCATAAGCACCAAAACGGGCTAAATGAGGATTTTGCATTTGGGCATCAAAGAGTAAAAATCCTCTGGATTGTAAATGTTCAACCAACTTGACAAGAGCAACTTTCGATCCATCTGGAATCGCATAAAACATAGATTCACCAATAAACGCCCCACCGATGGCAATTCCTAAAACGCCACCTGCTAATTGATTTCCTTGCCATGTTTCAAAACTAAAAGCAAATCCAGCTTGATACAATTGCCAATAAACTGACTTTAAATCAGAAGAAATCCACGTTGTTTCTCGATCAGCACAGCCATCACAAACCGCAGTAAAATTTCGGTTAATCGCCACCTCAAACCGATTTTGGTTTAGTATGCGTTGTAGCGATTTCGGGTAACGAAACCTCTCATCGAGAGGAATCACCGCATGAGAACGACTGGCATACCAACTCAGTCCTCCTCGATCATCTGCCATTAAAAAAAGCCCTTGTGCATATCCCGAAATTACATTGGCAATATCAATTTCCATAAGCTTAAACTGCACTTAGCAACTGGTCGATCAGAGGTTACAGCATTAGACTATAGCGTTGCAGTATCGTTTCTAAAGTTTGAGGAAGGGTTGCTTTTAAATCGGTTTCTCCTCGAAATGAAAGCTGTTGTGGGTTGGGGAGATCAAAAGGATAACGCCCTTCCCAGCGTTCCATTTGCATGAGTAAAATTTGCTCTCGTTTTTTGCATTGCAACGCATATCCTAACTCTAAACTTACCGTTGGACTTGGAAGCAAAATCATTGTTTCTTCATCAGGAATTTGCGACACAGGAGTCCCATCGGCAATAAAAATTAAACTTTTCCGAATTTTTCGTAATTGGCTGTTACTGAGGCGAATTGGGTCATCTTTCGGACGCACTGAAAACTCTAGACTGACGGGAACTCGCGCTTGTTGATTAAACCCTTCGATTGTTTCTTGTAAGGCTTCTGCTAAAACCTCATAAGCAGCAGCATACTCTTGCTGATAGGAAAAATAAATGATGGGATCAAGTAACGCACTGACATCCTGCTTGATAAAGTAAATTTCTTGAGAAATGACATCAATATTGGCAATTTGATAACCGCCACTGCCTTCAATATAAAATTCTACAGTTTCCCCACTGAGATACCGTTGAAACCATTCTGCTGACTCTACCGTTTCTCGCTCATCTAAAAAATCGGCTCTTAGTGCAGACTTTAACAAACTACTTTTACTCAATCGCAAATCATGAGGACGTTGCATTACCTCCCGCAGCGGTTCATATTCTTGTAAATACCACGCTCTCAGCGCAATAATTGCCATATTTCTCTCCCAATCAACACGCATCAGGCATGATAGCAATTATTTTTTAGTTTTGGGGAACAACGAAAATTGTCTTGATTATACAGCCTATTATTTCAAGCGTTTGACCCAACGGGCTTCCCACCAGAGACGAATCAAAAATGCACCAATTAGTAACCCCGCTAAGCTATTGCGAATCCCTTGACCGAAAATTTGACGAAAGCGATTTTGCTTTTGATTATCAACTTGTTGTCTCAGTTGTTGTTTCCGTTCTTCAATTTCTGTAATTAGGGTTTGTTCTAATGTGGATGATTCTGGGACGTTTTCAATATTAAATTGCTCTCGCAGGCGTTGGAGTTGGAAAAAAGAAAGACTCTCGTTTTCTAGAGCCTCTTGTACATTATTTAATTGTTCTTGTTGGTTGCCTTGTTGTTGACCCAGTTGTGCCATTGCATTGTCATGAAGGCGATTGGCATTGACAAGAGTAAGAGGAACAAGGAGAATAAAAGTAGCACCACCTAATAAAATAATCCAACGCAAAAACTTGATAAAAGAGAGTTCAAAGCGACGAATTCTAGCACGAGTGGGAATAAAAATTAGCATTAACCCTAATAATAAAAACCAAGCGTTATTGACTAACCGATTCATGGTTTGAAATTCCCAATTGGTATTAGTTAGTTGGGGGGGATAAAGAATTACGAAATAATCAATCGCGGAAACAAAAAGGATGATATATCCTAGCCAATTGAGGAGGATAAAAAAGCCTTGATTATCAGTTGCTCCTAT
>JAVLCL010000535.1:0-2175 GCA_031580825.1 Halothece sp. Uz-M2-17 | reverse complement strand
CACGTTAAAAAAGGGGATACCGTGCAAGTTATTTCCGGAAAAGATAAAGGCAAAGTGGGAGAAATTCAACAAGTGATTCCGAAAGAGTCACGGGTTGTTGTGGAAGGAGTGAATGTGCGCACCAAGCACCAGAAACCCACCCAAGAAGGAGAAAAAGGGCAAATTATTACCTTTGAAGCTCCCATTCATAGCTCTAACGTCATGCTCTATTCCAATAAGGAATCTTGCGCCTCTCGGGTCAGTTACACCTACACCGAGGATGGACGGAAAGTCAGAATGCTGAAAAAAACCGGCGAAATCATTGATTAATTTTGAACCCTCTCAATTCCTGACCAAGCCCAGGAAAATCACTTGAGACAAAAACACTATGACACAGCGACTCAAAAAAACTTATCTCGAAACCATTGCGCCTCAACTCCAAAAAGAGTTTGGCTACGGCAATGTTCATGAAATTCCTAAATTGGTGAAAGTCACCGTTAACCGGGGATTAGGAGAAGCCTCCCAAAATGCCAAAGCCCTAGAATTATCGGTTCAAGAAATCGCAACCATTACCGGTCAAAAACCCGTTGTCACCCGAGCGAAAAAAGCCATTGCCGGTTTTAAAGTCCGTCAAGGGATGCCCGTTGGCGTGATGGTGACCTTGCGTAGTGAACGGATGTATGCCTTCTTGGATCGTTTAATTAATGTTGCCCTACCTAGAATCCGCGACTTTCGCGGGATTAGTCCTCGCAGCTTTGATGGACGTGGGAACTATAACTTAGGCTTGCGGGAGCAAATTCTCTTCCCTGAAATTGAATACGACAGTATCGATCAAATTCGTGGGATGGATATTGCCATCATTACCACAGCAAAAACTGATGAAGAAGGTCGCGCCCTACTCAAAGCGATGGGAATGCCCTTCCGAGAACAATAAATCTTCTCAAGTATTTTGAACAGGAGGGAAAACAGCAACTAATGGCCTCGACAGACACCATCTCGGATATGCTCACGCGGATTCGCAATGCTTGCATGGTACAACATGAAACAACCGTTGTCCCTTACAACAAAATGAACCGCAACATTGCCCGCGTTTTGAAAGAAGAAGGCTTTATCGACAGCTATGAAGAGGTCGGTGAAGGCTTGAAAAAACAAGTCTTAATTTCGTTACGCTATCAAGGTCGTAACCGTAAACCAATTATCAAAAAGCTCACTCGTGTGAGCCGACCCGGTTTAAGAGTTTATTCTAACCATAAAGAATTGCCCCGTGTTCTCGGTGGAATTGGGATTGCCATTATCTCCACCTCAAGCGGTATCATGACTGATCGTGAAGCGCGGAAACGGGGAATCGGCGGGGAAATTCTCTGCTATGTCTGGTAAATCTCAAGACGCATTGAAGGAGTAATTGATTATGTCACGGATTGGTAAATTACCGATTCCTATTCCCCAAAAAGTAGAAATTACCGTTGACGGTAAGCAGGTCAAGGTCAAAGGACCAAAAGGGGAATTAGAACAAACCATGCCTGATTTTGTCACTGTTGAGCAAGAAGAGAATCAAATCTTGGTCAAGCGAGTGAATGATTCCCGTAAAGCTCGAGAACGACATGGTTTAGCCCGTACTCTGGTGGCAAATATGGTGCATGGAGTTTCCCAAGGTTTTGAACGACGGTTGCAAATTCAAGGCGTGGGTTATCGGGCACAAGTACAAGGACGGAACTTGGTGCTGAATGTGGGCTACAGTCATCCTGTGGAAATTACGCCCCCAGATGGCATCCAGATTAACGTCGAAAAAAATACTGAAATCATTATTACTGGGATTAATAAAGAAGTCGTCGGTAACTTAACGGCAAGAATTCGCGCCGTTCGTCCTCCTGAACCTTACAAACAAAAAGGTATTCGCTTTATGGGAGAACAAGTCCGACAAAAAGCGGGTAAAGCAGGGAAGAAATAGAAATCATGAAGAACAATCGCAAAGAACTGATCAAACAGCGCCATCGTCGGATTCGGCGCAAGGTAGAAGGGACTGCCGAACGCCCTCGTTTAGCAGTTTTCCGCTCTCATCAACATATTTACGCCCAAGTCATCGACGACGACAAACAACATACCTTAGTTGCTGCTTCTACAGTCGATCCCAATTTACGTCAAACGTTAGAGTCAACTCGCACGTGCGAAGCGGGTGCTGCTGTAGGAGCATTAGTT
>JAVLCL010000534.1:0-2176 GCA_031580825.1 Halothece sp. Uz-M2-17 | reverse complement strand
TCTTTTCATAAAAATTTCTCCCTGGCGGAAAGAGGGTCTCGGAAAGAACTTCTGTTGTAGAAACCTTTCTCCCTAAAGTGTAGGACTCTGCGGTCAACCTGGAAAGAGGGAATTTGTTATCACATTTGTTCTTTGTTCTTTGTTATTTGTTATTTGGTAATTCTTTGGTGCTTCAACAGGGTCAGAAATGCTATAAAGACGATATGAAAGCGTTTTATTATAAACTTGACCGAAACTTATGCCAGAACAGTCTCAAGCCGTTTCTCTCTCTGACGAACAAGCCCAAGAAATATTGCGACAACTCCGTCAAAAAGAAGGAAATTGGGTGGAGTGGGGAAAATCTTGTCAACAGTTACAAAAAGCAGGATACGATACCCAAACCATTTTTGAAGCAACCGGATTTGAACCAATCCATCAAAATCAAGTGATTGTTGCATCACAAGTTTATGACAGCTTGTTACAAGTGAGGGTGGAAGAGCCAGTAAAAACTCGTTTTACGAATGGGGGCAGTGACATTTTGTATGAGTTTCGGATTTTACCGCCAAAAGAACGCGCCCAAGCAGCAACACTGGCTGTGGAGAAGAATTTGACCCAACCAGAAGCTCATGATGTTGCAAAAGCGATTAAAGATTTTTCTTACTTACGCTCACTTCCAGAAGGCTTTACCGATACCGCAGGAGATGCGGTTGCCTATCATTACTGGAAATTGGCGCGGGGAAAAAAAGATCTCCAAGCGCGATCGCGCTTGATTGCCCAAGGATTACGCTATGTAGCCTCAAACACCGCGAGAGAACAAATCGAAAGCCTCCTCAGCGATTTCACTGTTGTTCCCACGACACCCGCACCCACTTTACCCCTCTATCGCCTTGAACAAGAAGAAGAACTCCCTCGGATTCTCCCCGTTGCACCCAGTTTAAAAATTTCCGTTTCTCAATTCCAAAACTATTCCCAACCCCAATCAAAAGGGCTTTTTAGTCTCACCACACTCTCTGGAGAAGGAGACTGGGTTGCCCTTCCTGGATGGCAGATGATTTGGGCTGCCAGTGATCCCATTGCCATTCCTTGTACTCGGGAAGAACTGCCGAAAGCAGACACTCTTGCCAATGAACCGTTACTATTAGTCGTTGATCGCGCTGATACCCAGTGGTATCTTCACAGTTACTTTCTGGTGGCGCAAAATGACGGTTTAGCGGTGCAATGGTTTGAACAAGCTCCTAACGAGCAACTATTGGGAAAACTGATTTTAATTTTACGTCCCAAACGAATTGTAGATGAGGGCGCGATCGCGCAAAGTTGGCAACTGGAAGAATAAAAAGATTTCTTAATTACCAAGGACTGCCCACTAAGGTAAAGGCAGCCCAGTAATAGGGATGACTTAAATCTTGTCCTCGCACAGAGACCTCCGCCGGTAAACTCAATTCTCCGCCAGGAGTAATAATTTGTTCCCCTTCGAGGCGTACTGCTCCCTCTAACATCGCAAGTTGGGCTTGACGCATTGCTTCCGCTTTAATGGGAGCAGTATTTAACTGTCGATAAAACTCACTCATGAGACCCACTGTTCCTGTATCTCCCACATACCAGAGACTAGCTAAAGCAGATTTGACCCCCGCTTGTACTGTTAACCCTGCAAAACCTAGCTCAACATTTTCATTCCCTACAGCAGTCCGACACGCACTGAGGACCAGTAACTCCACTGGTGGATCATTTAGATTAAGTTGGCGAATCTCATCCAGTCTTACTTTCTGGTCATAAAACTGAATATAAATCTCTTCCGGATTACCAGAGCGAAAATCGGCATGAGTTGCCATATGAATAATGCCTTCTGGATTCTGTTCTCGTTGCCGACGAAAACTTTCAAGAGTAAAGTTTTCATTCAGTTCAAATTGACCTTGCCAAAGTTCATTGGCAATCGTAGGCAATTCTACTTCTACAGCAGGCAAGGGTCCCAAAGCATCAGGATCAGCAAACTTAGAGGCACCAGCAGCTAAAACTGCCAAATCTTTAATATCTTTATAGCGCGTATCGGTTAAGCTCAAGCTGGGTGACAAACCAAGACTATATTGTTCTACTAAAAATTGTTCTCCATCATGTAAAGCTGCTACCGGTAATAAACGCAATCCCTCAGGCATAATGAAAACTAAATTTTCCACACCCTGCTCTGATAACGTTTCCGATA
>JAVLCL010000025.1:13190-14764 GCA_031580825.1 Halothece sp. Uz-M2-17 | reverse complement strand
GACTCTAAAATCTAGTGACAGCCTACTGTTGCCTATTGCCTGTTGCCTATTGCCTGTTGCCTATTGCCTAATTGCCTAGTGCGTAGCGCTATATAACTGGTCACAGGGAAGCGGTCACTGCTATAGTAGTTACCTTCTTGCTTAGACTTTCTACTGACCCCCAAATTTTCCCAATGCTGAATTGGACTCCTTTTCAACCCGTTCCCAACACTGAACACCTTGTCGAAAACCTGACCCTTTTACCCAGTCACTGGAGTTTAACCCCCTTGTGGGAAAAACGCCCTTATCGAGACGGATGGCAAAATGAAGCCTTTATTCCTCATCAGGAGATTGCAGCGTTATTACAGCGAGGAGAAAAACGCATTAGTAAACGCACGGGTCAACCCTATCATGCTTTTTGTTCCGGTTACGGTTTACGATTAGGAGATGTTTCCGGTGGCTTACTCGCCCTTGATATTGATGGCAGTAGTGCAGAAAACTTGTTGACCGGTCTGGCTGAAACTCCACTGCCAGAAACAGTATCTTGGACATCAGGAAAGGTGGGTCGTCGCCAACTACTTTATCAAGTTCCGCCTTCCTATCAGGAAAAGTTACAGGCGTTTCGTCGTAAAACCATTACCCAATGGCAAGATTTAGCCACAGATGCTGGGGAGTTATTGGAATTTCGCTATAACCAACATCAATCGGTTCTTCCCCCTTCCTTTCATCGAGAAACAGGATCTTATCGCTGGCTGATTTCACCAGAAGAAATAGCAGTCGCGATCGCGCCAACATGGCTTTGTGAATTTCTCATCAGCCAGACTCAACCCCAATCGCAAAAAAGTCATCATCTCCTGACATCTGGGATACGTGCATTCCCCAGTGCAGTTACGGGAAATGATGAATTGAGTTCTCTCCTGACAGAAGCCACCCAGCGTCTCAGTCCGCAACAAATTTATCACTGGTCAGGACATCAGTTTCAGGAATTTGGGGAAACCTGGCGTGGGTATTGTCCCCGTCATCAATCCCAAAGTGGTACCGCATTTAGTTTAAATCCCAATACAGGAGAGTGGTATTGTTTCGGCTGCGAAGTGGGAGGCGGTGCAGTTCAATATCGCCATTTTTTACAGGGCGGAAATGGAACACCAAGAGGAAAAGTCTTTCGGTCTTTGGTGGAAGCGTTAGCAGCAGAAGCGGGACTGCAAACAAAAGCGTCTTCTCAACAGCATCAAACCTATCAAGCCACCCATATGATTCATCAAGAATATTTTGATTGGGAAACACCAACAGAAGGAACCGTGCTTGCCGTCAAATCCAGTTTAGGGAGTGGAAAAACCACGTGGCTTTCGCAAGTGGTATCACAATTGCAAGCAGAAGGATGGTTAGCGTTAGGACATCGTAATTCTTTACTCCTGCAATCGTGTCAACGTTGGGGGTTTATTCATTTACAAACCGAACAAGCCTTTGATTTAATTTCAGTTCCCAGTTCACAACTTGCCTTATGTGTTGATAGTCTTCATCATTTTTCTCCTGAGGATTTTGCGGGAAAAAATATCATCATTGACGAAGCGATTGCGGTGGTAACTCATCTCTTG